>CAYXCK010000008.1:0-28484 GCA_964463575.1 uncultured archaeon | reverse complement strand
CTAGCTTCTTCGAGCAGTATTTCGGGATTCTTTGAATACCTCGCACTTATGTGTGTTAGTACAAGTTTCTTTACATTGGCTTTCCGAGCAACTTCTGCAGCTTCTTTAGCAGTTGAATGCCCGCTCTCAACTGCCCAGTCCTTTAATTCCTCGCTAAAAGCAGCATCGTGTATCAGTAAATCTGCATCCCTCGAGATTTCAACGGTTTTTTCACACGGCCTAGTATCCCCAGTATACACAATCTTCCGTCCCTTCTTTATTTCCCCCAGAACCATTTCAGGTGTAACGATTTTCCCCTGCCAGATAATGGTTTCTCCCCTCTTCAGCTTAGCATAAATTGGCCCCGGGGGGATTCCGAGGGATAAAGCCTTTTCTCGATCGAACTTTCTGCTATCCCTTTCGATCAGCGCATAGCCAACACTCTTAACTATGTGCTCGGTTTCGAATGCAACTACTTTAAACTCCGAGAAATCGATTTCATCCCCATCAGAGACCTTCTTAACTTTAAGCTCAAAGTCCAGATTTTCATAACCAAATATTTCGAAAAGAGCCTTGAGAACATCTGGTCTTGGCGTATAAAAATTCAGATCCTTCTTTCTGCCATTCAACGATAGAGTTTCGATCAGACCAAAAATTCCGATGAAATGATCCGTGTGCATGTGAGTAATGAAGATATGATCGAGATTCCTAAAGCCAAGTCTGGCTATCATCATCTGCCTTTGCGCGCCTTCGCCGCAATCGAAAAGGAATCTATAACCAGAATATTGAACAAAAACAGCAGAAGTGTTTCTATCTACTGAAGGAACGGTACCAGCCGTTCCGAGAAAAACTATTTTAAGCATCAGGATTCAAGGACTATCTCTATGTTCACATCTCTCGGCACCTGGATTCTCATTATCTGCCTCAGAGTTCTTTCGTCCGCTGCTATGTCGATTAACCTCTTGTGTATCCTCATTTCCCAGTGATCCCAAGTGTTGCTACCCTCCCCATCCGGGGATTTCCTTACGGGAACGACAAGCCTCTTTGTTGGCAGTGGAATTGGTCCGCTTATTTCAACACCCGTTTTCATTGCGATCTCCTTTATCTGGTTGCATATCCTGTCCAAATCAGCTGGATTCAGGCTCGAAAGTTTTATCCTTGCCTTTGGCCCTTTTATAGCCATAAAAACCACCAAAAAATAGATAGAAATTACTTCTTAGGAGTTACCTCAAGAACCATTCCGGCACCGATTGTCATTCCCATGTCTCTAATCGCAAACCTGCCCAAGGGCGGGATGTCTCTGACCCTCTCAACAACCATTGGCTTTGTGGGTTCCAGCTTTACTACTGCAGCATCGCCGGTCTTCAGGAACTGCGGATTTTCTTCCTTAACCTGCCCACTCCTTGGATCTATTTTCTTTATCAGCTGAACAAATTTACAGGCTACCTGGGCTGTGTGTGCGTGAATCACTGGGGTATAGCCAACTGCAATTGCTGTTGGATGCTGCAGAACAACTATCTGCGCTGTGAAGTCCTTCACGACTGTTGGAGGATTGGTCGGATGCCCCGCAACGTCTCCCCTCTTGAGATCCTTCTTCGCCACACCCCTCACGTTAAAGCCTATGTTGTCCCCTGGATAGGCTTCTTGAATTGGTTCGTGGTGCATCTCTATGCTCTTAACCTCACCGCTTACACCAGCTGGTTCGAAGACGACCTTGTCCCCAACTCTGAGAACTCCGCTCTCTACCCTTCCAACGGGTACAGTTCCAACACCGCTTATGGAGTAAACATCCTGGATCGGGATTCTGAGCGGTTTGTCTATAAGTTTCTGAGGAGGTTTAAGCAAATTAAATGCCTCAAACAGAGTCGGTCCGTTGTACCAAGGCATCTTCTGGCTCTTCTTGGTTATATTATCTCCATAATAAGCCGATGCTGGAATAAAGGGTATTTCCTCAACTTTGTAACCAACACCCTTCAAAAGCTTCGATAGCGCCTCCTTCGCCGCTTCATATTCCTTTTTGTCATAATTCACCCTGTCCATCTTGTTTATTAGGACTATCAGCTGGTTTATTCCGAGTGTTCTTGCAAGGAATATGTGCTCCCTTGTCTGCGGCTGAACTTTTTCGACTACATCCATTACCAATACAGCCGCATCAGCCTGTGAAGCGCCCGTAATCATGTTCTTTATGAAGTCTCTGTGTCCAGGGCAGTCGACGATTGTGATGTAGTACTTGTCTGTCTGGAATTTTCTGTGAGCGATGTCTATAGTTAATCCTCTTTCTCTCTCCTCTTTCAGTCTATCCATTACCCATGCAAACTCAAAGGTTGCCTTACCTTTCTCCTGAGCCTCTTTTCTGTACTTTTCTATAATATGTTCCGGGATTTCTCCAACTTCATAAAGCAGTCTCCCAATTGCTGTGCTCTTCCCATGATCTACGTGCCCTATAAAGGCGACGTTGATGTGTTCCTTTTCCTTAGGCATATTACCACCCCTTTTTTGATACAAACAACTCTAAGGAGTGCATATAAATCTTTCACTAGATGAACATTTTTGCTATTCTTAACGATTCAAGAATGCTTTTCCTCGCATTCCCCTCAACCACATCCTCATGCCCGGGATAAAGGTTCTCGACGTCAAGTTTCGAAAGCATTTCCAGCGATTTCAGGAGCTCTAGCGCATTACCTCCAGGCAAATCGTACCTACCAAAGCTTCCGTAGGCAAAAACCGTGTCCCCGCTAAAAAGCCATTTCTTATTCGGCTCGTAAAAGCATACGCTACCAGGAGAGTGCCCGGGGGTGTGAATAACCTCGAGCACAGTTTCTCCAAGCTCAAATTTTTCCCCGCCCTTCAGAACAATATCCGGATCAAAAGGCTTGAATCTTAAACCGAAAACCGATGCAAAGCTCTGCATTTTCATGAGATTTAGCTCATCTTCATGTATAGCAATTTTCGCAATGCCCTTGAAAAAGCCCGCTGCAGATGCATGATCGTAGTGAGAATGTGTCAGAAAGACGTATTCTAGCTCCCTTGGATCAATGTATTTTCTTATCGCCCTTATTATAAACTCCGGATCCCCCCCAACGTCTATTATTGCCCTCTTTTCGTCAATTATCAAATAGCAGTTCGCAGCTAATGGGGGGGCAACGATGCGAATTAACTTCATAGTAACTCCATATCCTCAACTTCCACGCTCTCCACTCCCTCGATTTTTCCAATTTCGGTGATGAAAGAGTCGACCACACCCTCAGCATCCGACATAACCGCAAGAACAGCTATTGCCTTCAGTCCAAAGGCTATCGGCTTTATTGCCATGTCTTTGATTTCGACATCTGAAATCTTTATCCTTGCAATCTCATCTTTCACCCTGTTTAGATCGACGTCAACATCACTCGGCATCACCCTGAGCTTAACGAAAACTTTTCCCATCCTCCCACCTCACGGTCCGATGAAACCACAGGAGCACTGATACTTGTTCGATAATCTTCTGCACTTCTTGCAACGATAAATTCTCTCCCCGCAGTTCGGACATGGAAATGAAACGTATTCCGTGCCCATCAGCACGGCCCCGCAGCTTATGCATCTTGCGATTACCATCTAATCACCTCTTACGAATGTTCCCAGTGCTTTCCCTCTCAATATATAATTTTTTAGCTCTTTCGGCGAGCAAATAAAGAGATCTATACCATGATTTTTCATAAGTATCGGCGCATAGCTATCTATAATTCCAGCCCTTACAGCTTCACCAGAACTCGCAAATTCAACGATTCT
Organism: uncultured archaeon; assembly: GCA_964463575.1. Lineage (GTDB taxonomy): Archaea > Halobacteriota > Archaeoglobi > Archaeoglobales > Archaeoglobaceae > WYZ-LMO2. Next base: position 24,737 of record CAYXCK010000008.1, on the reverse strand, counting down.
GCCATTCTTTATTACACCGCCCGCTGCGTTTACCTTTACAACTATCTTTTCCCCAATTTTCCCAGCAAGCCATAAGGCAATCGAGTCAGAGGTAACCTCCCAAGAATGCGGCAGCTCGTCGTATTTTTTAAGGATTCTGTAAGGGAGTACTATGAATCTTCCCCTTTTTTTGATTTCCTCAAAGTTTTCTGGCTCAAGGAGCGCAAAACTTTCGGTATAGCTCAGCATGTAGTAGCCATATAGATGCATAGAGAGAATTGCCATCCAATGAGAGATTTCATCATTCAGCTTCAATTTTTCGACAATGTCCGCAAAAATCCATCCTCCTGGAATTACTTTCGCTTCATCGAGAATTTCCAAGGCCTCGAATACGATTCCCAAGTCTCCAGCGACGCTTCCTCCAACTTTAAATATCATACTTTCCTCAGCTCATAAAAATCCCAGTATTTCCTTAGCTCGTATTTCGCGACTATTTCGTATCCCTGAAGGCATTGGTAATCCCTGTAAACTGCAAAAACATATTCGTAACCCTGAGGACACTGAGTTGTAAAGGAAACATTTTCATTCCTTAGAATCCAAGGAAGCGGCCAGTAATGACCATCGGCGGCATAAACTGCAACTCTATATCCCTGGCTGAGCAGATCTTTTATCTTCTCAGCCATCTCTATTGCCCCTCTCTGGGTTTGAACATATATAAGGGGCTGACCGACGTTGTCGTAATCGAAGTAGACAACATGAACGGACACTACTGCAGTTGCAACAATGCCAATCGCGAGTACATTTTTTATCTCCTTTTTTTCTAATATCTCTTTTCTCATAAAAACCATTCCAAAAAAGCAAAGCGGAGTTGCAAGATGAACTACGAGCCAGGGCGTTTTGTAAGCCATTGCGTGGTAAAATACAAATGCCAAAACCAGCCAGCAGATTGCAAATATTTCATGAAAACCGATATTCCTCTTTCTGACTGCTGCTACAGCAAAAGCAATTGGGAGAAATTCGTATCTAAGGAGAATGTTAGAGTAATAATAAATTGGTTTCGCGTGTGGTGAGCTGACACCCTGAGATAACCAGTAGGGCAAAGACTTCTCAAAGAATCTAGCTATCCAATCGAAACTGAACATCACTTCCGGCCATTTAAAGTGAATTACATAGGCGAAGGCTGAAGAGTAAAGGAATGACGAGAAAAAGATGAACACTACCGCAGAAGGGATAAAATTCCTGTCAAAACTAAAATCTCTTCGCAAAAGCCTGTATAGCAAAACGGAGGCCAGAAAAACTGCAAAATACTGCGTCCAATTCTCCTTGGAAGTAAAAATTATAGCGAAGAAAAGACTCGCCATAAGCGCGTTTTTAAGCTTTCTGTCTTCCTTATATAAAAAATAAAAGTAAGCGAGTGCTAAGAACGAGGATACCACCACAACATCATCCCTAGCATATCGGGAATAGTAAAGGATTGAAGGAGAAATTAACATGAAAATTCCCAAGATATATGCAGATTTTCCATACCATCTTTCAAATTTGAGAGCAAAATAAATTCCAAGAATGCTAAAAAGCGCAATCGGAAGCCTTGCAGAAAAGTCGCTGTCACCAAACAACATGAAAGAAGTGGAAATTATGAAATAAATAAAGGGGCCGTGAAATGCTGGATCATACCTGTAGCTGGGGTTTTCGACGATGTTTTTCAAAGAGATCCACGCATGTACGCTTTCATCGTGATCCATAGGCCGGAGATCTAGAAAGACCAGTCTTGTGAGAATTGCCATGAAGATCAGCACAATAGCCACTTTTTTCACAAAAGCCATGGATTTGGGGGTTTTAAAATTTTTTGGATTTAGAAACTTCAAAATGTTAAAATTTTTTAAATATATAAGAAATTCTGAAAATGAATCCTTAAATGATTAACTCCAATCGCGGCAAAAGATATATTCACAGAATATATGCAAGGGCATGGAAAAAGAGTACAAAAGCATCGAAGTAGAAGAGAAGTGGCTAAAGCAGTGGGATGAAAAGATGTACTATTTTGACTGGAACTCAAAGAAGCCGCATTACATCATCGACACGCCACCCCCATATCCTACGGGCTCATTTCACATAGGCCATGCGCTAAACTGGTGTATAATCGATTTTATAGCACGCTACAGGAGAATGAACGGCTACGAAGTCATGTTTCCTCAAGGCTGGGATTGCCACGGATTGCCGACAGAAGTTAAAGTTGAAGAGAAGTATGGAATAAAAAAGAACGAGATAGACAGGGAAAAATTCCGGGAGCTCTGCATAAAATTCACGGAAGAGAATATCAGAAAAATGAAAGCTACAACGAAAAGACTGGGATTCAGCATAGACTGGAGCAAGGAGTACATTACGATGTATCCAGAATACTACTCCAAAACCCAGCTGTCCTTTGTGAGAATGTTCAAAAAGGGGTTAATATACCGGGATTACCATCCGGTTATCATCTGCCCTAGGTGCGAGACAACGATTGCACTTGCGGAAATTGAATACCGGAAAGAGAGAACGAGTTTGAACTTCATAAAGTTCTCAGATGACGTTGTAATTGCAACAACTCGCCCCGAACTAATTCCAGCATGCGTCGCTTTGGCTGTTAATCCCAAAGACGAAAGAAACGCGAAATTGATAGGGAAAAAAGTGAAAGTACCGATATCAGAGCAGGAAGTTGAAATAATCGCCGACGAAGCGGTAGATCCAAGCTTCGGTACTGGAATTGTAATGATCTGCACCTTTGGAGATAGACAAGACGTAAAGTGGTGGAAGAAGCACAAGCTCGATTTAAGAGTGGTAATTAACAGAGACGGGACTCTGAATGAGCTCGCTGGGAAATACAAAGGTTTGAAGATAAGAGAGGCCAGAGAGAGAATAATCGAGGATTTCAGAAGGGAGGGAAGGTTGCTGAAGCGTGTGGAAATGGAACACAATGTCGGTGTTTGCTGGAGATGCAAAACCCCCGTAGAGATATTTCCAGCTGAGCAATGGTTTGTTAAAGTCGACAAGGAGAAAATACTGGAAATGGCTGCGAAGATAAAATGGGTTCCGGAATACATGTTCGAAAGGCTGAAGAACTGGGTTGAAGCAATGGAATGGGACTGGGTAATAAGTAGGCAGAGAATATTCGCCACCCCCATTCCCGCATGGTACTGTAAAAACTGCGGAAGAATAATGGTTGCAGAAGAAGATTGGCTACCTGTAGATCCAACAAAAGATAAGCCAAGGAAAAAATGCGAATGCGGAAGCGACGAATTCGAAGGAGAAAAAGATGTTTTAGACACATGGATGGATTCAAGCATAACGCCTCTCTTCATAGCTGGCTGGCCAGAACTGAAGGAATATCCCGTTTCCCTCCGACCACAGGGACATGATATAATAAGAACCTGGGCCTTCTACACAATTCTCCGTTCAATCGCACTGGTAAACGAGATTCCATGGAGAGAGATAGTAATAAACGGAATCGTTTTCGGAGAAGATGGTAGAAAGATGAGCAAGAGCATTGGAAACGTCATCAGCCCAGAAGAAGTTGTTGAGAAATACGGAGCTGACGCGTTAAGGCAATGGGCTGCAAGCGGAGTGATTGGGGAAGATCTCATTTTCAGCTGGAGGGAGGTAGTTGCATCGAGCAGATTCCAGCAAAAGCTATGGAGTGTTGCAAGATTTGCACTGATGCACATAGGGAACGGCAGTGCTGAAAATCTGAGGGTTGCTGACAGATGGATTCTCTCGAAGCTGAACAAGCTGATATCCTACGTGAGAGAAAATATGGAAAAATACAGATTTGATGAAGCCCTAAAAGCAATAAGAACCTTCGTATGGTACGATTTCGCAGACAACTACATAGAGTTGGTCAAAGGAAGGCTATACTCGGGTAAAGAAGCAGTATCAGCGAAATTTACACTGGAATACGCTCTAGATAGAATACTAAGGCTTCTCGCACCAATAACGCCTTTCATTACGGAAGAGATATGGAGCAAATTCAGGAATGACAGCATTCATCTGCAAAGTTATCCAACAGTTGAAAGCAAATTTATCGACGATGAGGCTGAAAAAGCTGGAGAGGAGATGAAAGAAATACTTTCTGCCATAAGAAAGTTTAAACATGACAGAGGAATGGCTCTGAATGCACCCCTGAAAAAGGTAATAATCTACACGAACCTTAAGATCGATCCTCTCGATCTGAGCTTTGCAACCAATTCCAAGGTTGAAATCACAGCAGAGAGCCCAGAAATAAGAGAAGAAGTCGTAAAAGTAAAACCAAAATTTGCACTAATTGGGCCGATGCTCAAGGAGAGAGCAAAAGAGGTGTCAAAAATAGTAGAGTCTTTAAGCAACGATCAGAAGCTAAGACTTCAGAAAGAGGGATTGGAAGTTGAAATTTGCGGTGACAAAATCATGCTCATGCCGGAATGGTTCGATTTCGAAGTTAAAAGGTTTGTCGAAGGTGCTGAAGCTGAAATAATAAATACCGGGAATAGTGTTGTCTTCGTGCTATGCTGAACGAGATTCTGGGATTTTTGCTCCTTCTAGCCTGTTTCTCCGGAGTAACTCTAGCATACAGGTTTTTTGGAAAAGCCGGATTGTTTGCATGGATGGCAATGGCAATAATAATAGCCAATATACAGGTGACAAAGATCATAGAGGTCTTTGGCCTAGTAACAGCAATGGGCAACGTCATCTACGGTTCAACATTCCTTGCTACCGATATTCTGACTGAGAAACATGGTGTTAAAGAGGCGAAAAAAGCCGTGCTCATAGGCTTCTTTGCAATGGTTTTTGCAACAATAATAATGCAAATAACCCTACTATTCAAACCGCACGAAAGCGATTTCGTAAGCGGGGCAATGGCGACGGTCTTTCAGTTCATGCCATCAGCCATGGTTGCGAGCTTAACCGCCTATATTATCTCGCAGCTGCACGACGTTTGGGCCTTTGAAACGTGGAGGCACAGAACGAAAGGCAAATTTCTGTGGTTAAGAAACAACGCTTCAACGATGGTCTCGCAGTTTATAGATAACGTAACGTTTACTCTCCTATTCTTTGTCGTCTTCAATCCCGAATTTCTTGCAACACTTGGATGGAAGGGGATATTCGACATATTCATAACCTCATATGCAATGAAGTTCGTCATAGCGTTGCTGGATACTCCTTTTATGTATCTAAATGCGAGCTTCAAAATTGCAGAGTAGCTGCAGAGATCGATGCTACGAGATATTTAGAAGACTTGCTATCAAAGATAGTTTATCAACAGTTTTTTAAATTCTGAAATAAACATTTATTGTGAGACTTGCAATTGATGTCAAAAAATTCACGTATGCAAAAAATGACATAAAAATACTGGCACTCCTAATAATGTTGGGCGCGATTGGATTTGCCATAAACACTGTAGACAATGGACTTGATGCCCTTTTCATAGCTTTCTTCTTGGGAATCGTTTTGGGACACTTTACGGGCAACGAAGAGAAGCATTGTGTAAACCGGATTTTGAAGATAATGCTGCCCATTGCAATTGCATTGTACGGATTCAACATTTACACTCCAACGCTGAGCATAAATCTCGAAAAAATATTGATCACAATTGCAATAAGCCTAGCAATATTCCTATCCGTTTACGTATCTTCACTAAAGCTTGGAAACAGCAGGGAGCTCTCAATACTCTTATCATGCGGAAGTGGTATCTGCGGACTCTCGGCAATCGCAATCATTTCCTCGATAATGAAACCAAAAAAATACGAGTTTTCTAGTGCAATAATCGCGATAACGGTGGTAGGATTGATATGCACGGTTTTTTACCCGGTAATTGCAAAGCTCCTGTTTCCTGAAAAATTATACCTTCTAGCTGGCTCCACTTTGCCCCAAACAGGGCTTGTTAAAATATCATCCTCTGTTTTTGGAAACGAGGAAATTGAAAAGGCATTAAGCATAAAATCCATCAGAATTGCAATGATTGCAGTGGTAGCTTTTTTGATATCCTTTATATATTCCGAAAAAAGGTTTTATGTTCCCTGGTTCATAGTGGCTTTTCTTACAACAGCTTTTCTCAGCTCCTATTTTGGGACTGTCGAATTTCTCAGAATATCCTCAGCCACCTTATTTGCTTCAACACTCGCGGGAATTGGAATGACTGTCGATCTAAAGGAAATCTACAAAGTCGGTCTAAAACCGCTTATAGCTGTCTCGATAGGGGCCGTGACGTCATTCACCATATTTATACTCCTATGGCTGGGTGGTGTAGTATGATGTCCCGAATTGCACCCACACTCATAGCAACAAGCTCTATCTCTATACTCATGACCTATATAATCCTCTCAAATAATCTTCCACTTTCTTTTCTCATTTACGTCATTATAATAGCCTTTGGAATAGGTTTCTTTGCTTTTGGAAGTACTTTCAAACATTACTTCGAAATAAAGGAGTTTCTGGAAAGCAGAAATTTATTGATAAGCAGCAAAAACGAACTCAAGGCAATTGAGATTTCAGTAAAGAATTTGATAGAAGAGCTTGACAGAACAAAAAATAACTTTAAATCGATTTTAAGTACAATCGGTGAACTCAACGTGTGGATTTTTGAAGTTGAGGGAGATAGGATAGTTAAATCGATGTTTTCAGAAAATATTCTCGGAATTAAGGATTCGGAAACTGTGGGAAAGAAGATAGAGGATATATTCGTTAAATTCAATCCCAACGGAGAGAGTGAAGTAAGAGGAAAAGTAAAAATCGTAGAACTGAAATCCTCGGGTAACATATTCATCGCAAGGAATATAGAGAGAAGAAAGAATTTAGAAAGAGAACTTGCGCTACTCAAAACTGTTTTCGAGCATTCAATCGACGCAATTGTCCTCCTAAACCTCGATTCAAAGATCGTCTCCTGGAACAAAGGAGCCGAATTGATGTTCGGCTATAAGGCGGAAGAGGTTATAGGAAAGCCTTTCACGATTCTTGTACCACAAGAATTGCATGAAACATGCAGAAAGAACTTCAAAAAAGCGATACTTGAAGGCTACGCCAAGGACATAGAATCGATAAGAATTGCAAAAAACGGAGAAAAGATAATTGTGGATCAAACACTCACAAGCATTTACAATGAAGGCGAACTGATAGGCTTTGTTTCTATAATGAGGGACATAACAAAGAGAAAGGAGATGGAAATGAAGCTACTAGAGACCTGCGAAGAACTTGAAAGAAAGACAAGTGATTTGATTTCTCTACAAAGAAAACTCGAATACCTCGCGAGAATTGTGGAAACTTCCAATGATGCAATATACTCGGTTGATGCTGAGGGAAAAATAAAGAGTTGGAACAGAACAGCTGAAAAACTTCTAGGATGGAAGAAAGAAGAAATAATAGGTAAAGACGCCTCAATTCTTCTCCCAGAAGAGATTAAAAACGAGACTGCTGTGATAATGCAGAAGATCAGAGATGGGCAGAGAGAGCTCAGATTTGAGACCAGAAGATTAACGAAAGGTGGAGAGATCATAAGCGTTGATGTAACAGTTTCTCCCCTTGACAACTCCGGCTTTTCAGTAATTCTGAGACCTATTGCTGAGAGTTTAGAGAAAAGAATGTTCCGATTTAACGTTGAGCGTGGAAGGACTTACTTTACGAAAGATATCTATCAGGCAATCGAAGTTCTAAAAGATCTAAAAAGCTTTGGCTACAATGCTGTTATAGTTAGCAGAAGGTTTCCCGAAGAATTCAAAGTAGATGCAAAGTTTTATTGGCTTTCAGATCAATCCATGGATTTCAAAGGGATATACGACTTTATAGCCACACTAGAGGGCTGGAGAAATGCGGTACTCATCGATTTGGACTACATGCTTATCAAGGGCAAATTTAACGAAGCTTTCACGCTAATACAGAAACTTAGGGACATCTACTATATACTAAACAAGGGAATTATAATCGTTCATTCAGCCGTTATTTCGAAAGAGGAGGAAGCTTTGCTGAGAGCCGAGTGTCTGGAGATAAAAGCAAAGGCTTCAGCTATCCCTCCGGAAGCTTTCGAAATTCTGAAACTTGTGTACACCAAGGCCAGATTTGGGGAGAAACCTTCAATAAAGGATATAATGAACGAATTGGGAGTAACTCGCAATACGATAAAGAAAAGACTTTCCTATCTAATCGAGAGAGATTTGATAAGGATTGTAAAGGAGGGCAGGGAAAAAGTTATAGAGATTACAGATGAAGGAAAGGCCATCGTGATCGACGCTATCTAATTTATCATATTCAATAATAGCTGATATGATTTGACAGTATTCGTGACAACATTCTCATATTTAATGAAATCAACATTGCATTTGGTGGTTGTATGGCGAAGGTGGATTGGAGCTCGCTGTGGAAAAAGGAGGACTGGTGGGCATTCTGGCTGGGGATGTTGCTGTTTTTCCTGTGCCTCGCAGCGGCCTACGGAGCTGATATTATGGGATGGGCAGCGAACGCTAAAGAATGGCTCGATCCAGCAAAATCTATCGTCCCTGCATCGGGTACATATGCTGCTCTTGGTCCAGTGGGCTCGCTGATCGTGACTTACATAGTTCTCCTGATTTTGCTAACAATAGGAGCCAAGGCGATGGGATGGAATGTCAAAAGCTACATGGCCGGATTTACAGTGATATACTTCCTCACTTGGCTCTGCTGGTGGTTCGGACACTATTCCTACATAGCCGCAACTGATCCTGCAAAGGCTGGAATTCCATGGTCGCTGAGATTGACAGGTGAGGCTGGACTAATATTCGCGCTAATACTCGGACTGCTTATAGGGAACTTCGCAAAAGGATTTGCTACAAAAATAAAAGAAGCTGCAAGACCTGAATGGTACATAAAGACGGCAATCGTACTTCTCGGAGCTACAGTTGGAATTAAAGCAGTGCAGATAGATCCAAGAGTTCTTGCGAACTTTCTCTTCCGAGGTGTTTGCGCAATAGTTGAAGCATATCTCATATACTGGGCGCTCGTTTACTGGATTGCACGCAGGTACTTTGGCTTCACGAGAGAATGGGCAGCACCACTTGCCTCAGGAATTTCAATCTGCGGAGTTTCTGCCGCAATAGCCACTGGAGCTGCGATTAGAGCTAGGCCCCTGGTACCTATCATGGTATCTTCACTTGTTATCGTCTTCGCCGTCGTTGAGCTGCTCATACTGCCCTTCGCGGCTGCAGCTTTCCTCTGGCACCAGCCACTTGTTGCTGGAGCATGGATGGGGCTGGCTGTAAAAACTGATGGCGCAGCAGCTGCAAGCGGCGCAATTGTGGATGCCCTGATCACCGGTGTTCATCCGGAATTTGCTCCGCTCAAGGGATGGATTCTAAATGCAGGTGTTGTGACAAAGATATTCATCGACATCTTCATCGGTGTTTGGGCTTTTATCCTTGCAGTCATATGGGTTTACTACATTGACAGAAGACCGGGAGAGAAAGTCCAGAAAATCGAGATCTGGTACAGATTTCCAAAGTTCGTCATCGGCTATTTCCTGACATTCTTCATACTCTGGGCAGTAACCGCGGCGGCAATATCGGCCGCAACAGCCGGCTTAACTGACTGGGAGGCAATATCCAAAGCCACGGCCAGTGCGTTGAAACCATTTGGACTCGCGGCCGGTGAAATGGATGTATTCAGAAAGCTCTTCTTCGCATTCACGTTCTTCAGCATAGGCATAATTTCAGACTTTTCGACGCTACGCAGAGAGGGCATAGGCAAGCTTGCGCTGGTGTACGTCATCGCACTCTTCGGATTCATAATCTGGATAGGGCTTTTCATAAGCTGGCTATTCTTCCACGACGTCCATGTGTTCTTCTTGAGGTGATATGAATGGCAACTGAAGCCAAAGGAGGAGAAGTAGAATTAAAAAAGGAACTCGTAGTAAAGGAAGAAATACTGCCAATCGAGAGAAAACTCATTGCCGGAAGCATAGTGTTGGCAATAATACTGCTGGGCATACTCTACTGGGTAAGCTGGTCGATGATTGCACACGTTTAAAATTTTATAATTTTTATTTTTTATGGAGATTGAACTCATTTTGAGATATAACGGAATATGGGTGGCAGAGGGTGAGGGAATGATATTCAAAGGTGAAACACTTAGAGATTTGGACAAAAATATCGAAAATGAGCTTAGAAAGCACCTAAAAGGTAAAATAAAGGTTTTAATGCGCTTCGATTACTCAACCTTTCCCCACTGGATGACCCAATTCCATCCGTACTACTTTAACAGAATTCTAGTGTTCGATTTCTAAATCAGGTGGGAATCGAACAGGACGAAATGGAGGTAGTCCAACCCAAAGAATATCACAAAGATCCCCAAGACAACTAAGAGAGTTTTCTGAAATCTAATGAGCCTTTTAAGGGAAGTAAAATAGGCTACTGCAGATAGCCAAACGAAGTCAATCCATACATGGGAAAAAAGCAGAAATAGGGCTCCAAGCTTTCCAAAAAGGATTATAGATTCGGCAATTAGCGTTCCGCCAATACTGAACCACCATACAAGGAAAAAAGGATTGAGTGCAGTTAATAGAATACCAGTCAATAGGGGGCTGAAGCTGGATTTCCTAGATTCCAAAGTCCCAGACGCGCCCTTTATAGTAAGATATCCGAAGATGATGAGAAAAATCCCGCCTATCGTTGCCAATGGTTTCATGATGGTCTCGATGGTTGCAATGGATAGCAAGAAAGCGATGAAAAATATAAGTGGGGCTTCAACAATAAAATGACCAATCGATACTTTAAATCCTCCCTTCCAGCCTTCTTTAGTCCCTATCGCAGCTGTAACAGCGCTCAAAGGTCCGGGTGCCAGAGCTCCGGAGGAGCTTATTGCGATGACCTTCAATATGAAATCTATCATTTTTCCCTCCTCAGGCAGTAGACAAAAAGGTATTTTCCTCTGGATTTAAATCCCATCGACTCCGTACTCATTTTAATCTTAACCCTGAAGAGACGTTTAAGCTTAGATATAAAAAACCTCGCATCGTTAACGTCCGAGAAATACAGATCCACACCTTCTTTAACTTTCAGCACCTCCGCATTAGCCGCTTTCAATACATTCTCGATCTCTCTTTCATCGAATCCCCTTAGCTGGACTTTTGCGGGATGCATCCTTCCATTTCGAGTATTTTTTTAGCCCATCTTAATTTTTTAAGCTTTAAACCCTCTGCCTTTTCAAAATCGAATCCGTAAATTCCTATTTTCCTAGCACCAAACGTCTTTGCAATTATAACTGCTCTATCCCCATCTGTAAAGCCTCCGAAGTTGTAGACCTTGTCAAAAGGATAGCTCTGGGTGGTTGCAACAAATGACTTCAACCTTGGAACAATCTCCCTTATCCTGTGCATGTTGTCCCCGTGAGCGTGTATCACGAGGATACAACCGCTTCTCTCAAGCTTTAACAATGTCTCGGCACTCTCCTCTAGATCCGTGACGTGAACGGATGGCGTTAAAGGGAACTTTTCGACTGCTTTTCCCGCTGTTATGATGATTTCTTCAGAAATTTTCTCACCACAATAAGCGCCACCGATAACTGCAACTTCCTTTCCGTTGAGAAAGTTAAGAATGCTGCAGTCCAAGAGCTTTTCCTTGCCAAGTTCAGCCAACAATTTCGCCGATTCCTCATCCCTCTCCCTTGAAAATCCGAAGTCCGCTAATATCTGCTCATATATCTTCATCCACTTTCCGAGGTCCATCTCCTTATCCCTATCCTCACCTTCAAATCCTCGACCTCCCACTCTCTTACGAATCCTTCTGCCTTTGAAAAACTAAGTTTCATAGATCTAGTTTCGTTCTTTATGTAATCAATCCAGCCCTCCACGATTTTAGGATCCACTTCGATGAAAGTTTCTATGAACTCATCCACTCTTAAATCCAGCTCCTTTCTCATAAACTGGATCCTTCTAACGAATTCCCTTGCAAAGGCTTCTTTCATCAGCGATTCATCGATTTCGACATTTAAATAGACTTTTCCAAGCGAGAAGTCCTCGGAGACAAAGTTACCGGGTATTTTCTCTTCAACGATGAGCCAGTCTCTAGGTATCTTAATTCCCTGAAATTCAAGCTCAGCCGGCAATTCCTTCAGGGTTGAGAGAAACTCTGCAAAAGCTTTAGCCTTTCCCTTAAGCACCGGCCCTATCTTTTTGTAATCCGGTTTTATAACGATTTCCTTTTTTATTTTTTCAAATTTTACGTTCTTTACATTGCACATACGAGCTATTAAGTCCCTCATCTCCCCGACTTCGGTTTCGGTTTCAACTATCAATTCTTTGAGGGGCCACCTCAGCTTTATTCCCGCCCTGTTCCTTGCGGAATTGCAAGCCTCTACTATTTCCCTAGCTATTCTCATCTTCTCTTCAAGATCTCTGTCTATCCAGCTATCTTCCGGCATTGGATAGCTTTCCATAAATACGCTCTCTTTTCCTTCCCTAAATTTCTTTACAAAATTCTGATACAGCCATTCAGCGATTAAGGGGGCAAAGGGCGCTATTATCCTTATAGATTTATCTATCACCCTCAGCATAGTTTCATAGCTCGAAAGCTTCTGCTCGGATTCAGCCTCTTCCCAGACTCTCGAGCGAATTAGCGGAATATACCACCTGCTGAAATCCTCAATTATGAAATCAAAGAAGGCCTTTACAACTCTGTGAAGGTGATACCTCTCCATAGCCTCAACAGCTTCTCTGTTGAAATTCTCAAGCCTTGATAAGATCCATTTGTCCTCTAAAGTCGTTATTTTACTGCCGGCCCTGAAATTGTCTATGCTCATGTAAGTGTATGCAAATCTCACAGAGTTCCAGAGAATATTCATGTTCCTCAAGACATTTCTAGCCTCATCCCAGCTGAACTTCAAGTCTTCCCAAACAGCAGAGCTCAATACATAGAGTCTGAAACAGTCGACACCAATCTGCTCAACAACTTCTTCAGGCTCCACCACGTTCCCCAAGCTTTTGCTCATCTTCCTTCCCATTTCATCCAATGTGAAACCATGCATGAGTACTGTTTTGTAGGGTGCTCTTTCAAAGCATATCATCGAAGCTCCAAGCTGTGAATAAAACCAGCCCCTAGTCTGGTCATGGCCCTCAGTTATAAAATCTGCAGGCCATAAATGGAATTTTTCCTCTGAAAGTGGATAACCTATGCTCCCCCAGCTTGCAACACCGCTGTCAAACCAGACGTCGAATACATCTTTAATTCTCCTCATCTCTTTTCCACATTCACATTTGAAAGTTATTTCGTCTATTCTAGGCCTGTGAAGATCCAGATCGCTTTGCCAAGGGATTTCATTTATGCTTCCAACGATCCTCATCCTTCCACATTCACATATCCATATCGGAAGGGGGATCCCCCAGTAGCGCTGCCTGCTTATGCACCAGTCCTTTGCATTCATTATCCAGTCCCTAAACCTCGCACTACCCGCCCATTCAGGAATCCAGCGAACTTTTTCTATTTCCTCCAGCATTTTTTCTCTCAGCTGGCTGATTTTTATGAACCACTGCTCTGTAGCCCTAAATATTATTGGTGTTTTGCACCGCCAGCAATGGCCGTAGCGGTGGAATATCCTCTCCTCAGCCAGAAGGAGATCTTTTTTGTATAGATCCTCTATTATAGCATCATTTGCCTCCCTTATGCTCATGCCAGCGTATTTTCCTGCCAGATCGTTGAAGTAACCCCTTTCGTCGACTGGATTGAAAACCTCCAGCTGATACTTTTTACCTATTTCAAAGTCTTCCAGTCCGTGCGCGGGTGCGATGTGAACACATCCGGTATTCTCAGCAGAAACAAAGTCGGCAAGGATTACTCTATGGTTGTATTTCTTTTGCATTGGAATTTCCTCAGAAAGGGGATGTTCGTATTCCAATCCCTCAAGATCCCTGCCGGGAAATACTTCAAGTATTTCCCACCTTTCATAGCCCTTACTGAGCACTTCAACAAGATCCTTCGCTATGATAACATCCTCAAAGGCTTCATTCCTGTAAGCCCTCACTAAAGCGTACTCTAAGTTAGGATTAACAGCAACGGCCATATTCGCCGGAATTGTCCAAGGAGTTGTGGTCCAAACTAGTATGAAACGGCCGTCCTTAGTTCTGAATTTCACATAGATGGATGGATCTTCCCTTTCAGCGTATTCAACTTCCGCGTCTGCCAAAGCTGTTTCACACCTTGGACACCAGTTCACCACCATAACCTCTTTTGAGAGCAAACTTTTCTCGTAAGCTTTTTTGATAGTAAACCAAGCTGAATTCATGTATTCTGCCTTAATAGTCATGTACGGGTTTTCCCAGTCCATCCATACAGCCAAAGCCCTGAATTGCTCTGTCATCGCATCTTTATTCCTCAAGGCGTATTCCATGCATTTTTTAACGAATTTTTCAACTCCAAAGTTCTCTATGTCTCTCTTTGTTCTAAAACCTAGCTCCTGTTCGACTTTTACTTCGATTGGTAACCCGTGCATGTCCCAGCCGGGTGTATCAGTAGGACTGTAACCGCGCATCCTTAGGTAGCGGAGAACAGTATCTTTAATGATCTTATTCCAAGCAGTTCCCAGATGAATCCTACCAGTTGTATATGGAGGGCCGTCCAAAAAGTAGAACTTCTTTCCTTCTCTCTGTTTCAATTTTTCATAAATCTTGTTATCTTTCCAAAACTTGAATACCTCCGCTTCGATTTCTTTCGGTGAGTATCTGTGAGGAAGCATGCCCTTAGCTTTTATCTGGGATTAAAAAGATTTACTAACAGGTGAGATGAAACGCTCCCGCTTTCTTTTTGGTTATCCCGTTAAATATCTTCACAGCCTGTTGGGTAGGGGCGTAGATCAACTCAATTCCATTCTTTTCTAAGAACTTCTTCGTTTCTTCCGGAACCTCCATTCTACCGTAGTATCCAGTCCCGACGATGAGAACCTCGGGTTTGAAGTCAATTACCTCTTTCAAATCTTCAACGCTCAGCCTGTGTCCCTCTTTTCTCCACCAATTTGACAAAACCCTTTCTGGAAAAACAATAACATCGGACGTGTAAACCTTTCCAGCTATCTTTATCTTTCCAAACTCATAACTCTCAATCATAACGACTGTTTGTCTAAAAAATTAAAGTTTTTGCCAAGCACAAAAATTTAAATTCCGCATGACAACCAAGTGATTACCCAAATCACCAAAAGAACTGTAGTCAAAATTAGAGGTGCTAAATATGGGGAAGATAAGGAAAATGCAGAGGAGAAAGACTAATCCGAGGCTCATAAGTTTAATCGACTTACTTTTGAGTGAGAGCGCAAAAAATAACGCAAGAATTTGGAAAGTAGTAGCCGAAATGTTGGCTTCAAGAAGGAGAAACTGGGCCGAAGTCAGTTTGAACAAAATAGAGAGATATGCAAAAGATGGAGAGACCGTCGTTGTTCCCGGAAAAGTCCTTGGAGGAGAAATAAAAAAGAAAGTAAAGGTTGCAGCTTTTAGTTTCTCCGAGAGTGCAAAAAACAAGATACTCGAAGCCGGAGGAGAATGTATAAAAATAGAGGATCTCGTGAAAATGAACCCGAAAGGTAGCGGGGTTAGAATTCTCGTCTAGGTGGTATATCTATGAGCGTTAATGTCAAAAGAGCTCTAGAAAAACTTGGAGGAGATTATAAGGTTATAAACGCCGAAGGACACATATTGGGCAGATTATGCAGCATAATTGCGAAGAGATTGCTGAACGGTGAAAGAATTGTTGTGGTAAATGCTGAGAAGGCAATAATAACGGGAAAAAAGGCAAATATATTCCAGAGATACAAGGAGAAATACGATAGGGGCAGCAAAGAGAAGGGGCCATACTTTCCAAGGCATCCCGAAAAGATATTCAAAAGAACCGTTCGAGGGATGCTTCCCTGGAGTAGCAGAAGGGGTAGAGAAGCTTTCAAAAAGTTAAGGGTTTTCATAGGAGTTCCAGAAGAGCTCAAAAATGCTAATTTCGAAAAAATAGAAGCCGCACTGTTTGAGAAAGTTTCAAAAACAGAGAAGTTTGTGCTCTTGGAAGAGGTTAGCAGACATCTGGGGTGGGCCAAGTGAAGGTTATTATTACAACCGGAAAGAGAAAGACTGCTGTTGCCAAGGCATTAATAAAGGAGGGGCTCGGAAGGGTTAGGATAAACAAGATTCCAATCGAAATCTGGCCAATGGAATTACCAAGAAAGGTCATGCTGGAACCTCTGAAAATTGCAGGCGAGCTCGCAAACAAAGTGGATATAGACGTGAAGGTATCAGGCGGTGGAGTAATGGGCCAGGCTGAGGCTGTTAGAACTGCTATAGCAAGAGGATTGGTAGAATTCTTTGGAGATGAGGAACTAAAGAGGGCATTCCTCGAGTACGACAGAACACTACTCGTGAACGACTTTAGGAGAAAGTTACCGAAAGTTCAGGGAGGCAGAGGGGCCAGAAAGAGGAGACAGACCTCGTACAGGTGATGTCTCTGCACGAGATAAGCGATTTTCCGATAAGGTGTTTTTCCTGTGGTGCCGTAATAGGCCATCTTTATGCGAAATATCTTGAAATGTTAAAAGAGGGTAAAAGTCCGAAAGATGCTCTCGATGCTCTCGGTATAACTAGGTACTGTTGCAGGAGAATGTTCGTATCCCACAAATCTTTAATTGGAGAGATTGCAAAATATCATGGGGCCGTGGGGTAGCCTGGTATATCCTTTCGGCTTTGGGAGCCGGAGACCCGAGTTCAAATCTCGGCGGCCCCATATTGAGGGGTGGTAGGCATTAAATTTCCCTTTAAATATACGAGATTTGAGAAGGCTCGAATAATAGGGGCAAGGGCGCTTCAAATAGCAATGGGTGCGCCCGTATTGATTGAGACGAACAAAAAAGATCCCCTTGAAATAGCGATGGAGGAATTTGAACGCGGTGTTATCCCGATAACGGTCAAAAGGAGGACCAACAGATTTGTTTGGCTCGAAAGATATGATATGTTTTGAGGTGATCGCTTGATAATTGAGGATGTCAGATACAGGATTGTTTTTGACAGTAGGGGCAGAGAAACGGTTGAGTGCGAGGTTGAAGCTGGCGATTTCGTAGCAATTGCATCGGCCCCAAGCGGGGCCTCAAGGGGAAGCAAAGAAGTTGCTGTTGTGGATCCCAAAAAATGCGATGAAATTGAGGAGAAAGTTGCAAAAGCGCTGATAGGAATAAGCGTTTTTGACCAAGAAGAAGTTGATGAGAAATTGAAGGAAATAGATGGTACAGACAATTTCTCGAATGTTGGTGGAAATTTCGCAATTTCCGCAAGCATTGCAGTTGCAAAATGCGCCTCACTTATTCTTGGACAGCCTCTCTGTCTCTATCTTGGAGGGGCGCTTTCAAAGGAGATTCCTTTCCCTCTCGGAAACGTAATTGGAGGAGGTAAGCATGCCGAGGGATCAACAAGCATTCAGGAGTTTCTGGTAATACCAGTCGGTGCCAAGAACTTTTTTGAGGCCCAAAAGATAAATTCAGAAGTCCATAGAGAGGTCGGAAAACTGCTCAGGGCTAAAGGTTTTTTTGCAGCTAAAGGAGATGAAGGGGCCTGGGCTGCCCAGATAAGCGATGAAATTGCTTTGGAGATCCTTTCCAAGGCCATTGAAAAAGTGGAAAAGGAGCTGGGAACAAAAATACGCATGGGTATTGATGTTGCAGCAACAGAGCTCTGGAATGGTAAAGAATACGTCTACAAAGATAAGAAGCTGGACACAGAGGGGCAGATAGATTTCATAGCGAAGCTTATAGAAAAATACGACCTGCTATTTGTAGAGGATCCTTTCCACGAGGACGACTTTGAGAGTTTTTCAAAGCTTACCGAAATCGCAAATTGCATGATCTGCGGAGACGATTTGTTTGTCACAAACTGGAAAAGAGTTGAAATAGGAGTAAAAAAGAAGGCTGGCAACACTTTGCTCGTGAAACCAAATCAGGTCGGGACTTTAACAGATACATTCAAAGCCGTAAAGATTGCAAAAAATAATGGGTATGATGTAGTCGTGAGCCACAGGAGCGGGGAAACGGAAGATAACTATCTATCCCATCTTGCTGTTGCCTTCAACGCAAAGTTAATAAAGACAGGGATTGTCGGAGGAGAGAGGATATCCAAACTAAATGAAATGATAAGGATTGAAGAAATGCTAAAAGCGAGAATGGTGAAAATATGATCGAAACCGGCTACGAATATCTGGTACCGCCTGAAGAATATCTTGCAGCGGGAGTTCACATAGGAACCCAAGTAAAAACTGGAGATATGAGAGAATTCATATTCAAAGTCAGACAGGACGGATTATATATACTGGACATAAAGAAGCTCGACGAAAGAATCAGAGCCTGTGTGAAGCTCCTGCTCAGATACGAGCCTTCGAAAATACTTCTCGTCGCGGCGAGGCAGTATGCACACAAACCTGTCAAGATGTTTTCCGAAGTCGTAGGGACAAAATACATAATAGACAGATTTGTCCCGGGAACTCTAACAAACCCAAATCTGAGAGAATATATTGAGCCAGACATAGTTTTTGTAAACGATCCGGCTATAGACAAGCAAGCCATAGCAGAAGCTACAAGAGTCGGAATACCTGTAATTGCCCTCTGCGACACGAACAACTCAACTGCAGACATTGATCTTGTCATACCGACGAACAACAAAGGAAGAAAAGCCCTAGCACTGATTTACTGGCTTATAGCAAGGGAAATAAAGAAAGCAAGGGGAGAACCGTTTACGTACAGTGTTGAAGATTTTGAAGCCGAAATCTAGCGAAATATTCTACTTGCCGACTTGTAAAGTCTGTGCATAACGGCTCTTCCAATTCCAACTTCCTCTATTCCCTCAACAAGGATAAGCTTTGCCCCCATCTTCTCAGCCCTGATCAGTGCATCAAATAGATTTCTCGCATATTCTTCAGCGGTCTTTCCGACTACTATTGTCCTACCGTAATCCCTAGTTGCGATTACAATAGCATCGGGTCTTTTTTCCAAAAATTCTGGTATTTTTTCCTTCGCGTTTCCAACAAAAACATATATCTCTGCAGAACTCGAAAATTTCTCCTCAAAATCACTCTTTTCTTCATACTGGACCTCCAAGAACTTACTGAGTTCTTCAACGCTTAAAGCCCCATGCCTAACGATTCTGGGTGGTTCGACCGTTAGATCCAGTATCGTGGACTCTAAACCAAGGTAACAATCCCCGAGTACAATTGCATCTATTTTACCGCCAAGCTCCTCAATAACATGTTCTGGCTTTGTTGGAGTGAATTTTCCAGATATGTTCGCAGAAGGGACAACTATCGGTTTCCCCAGTCCTTGGATTAGCTTCAGAGGAATTTCATGCGCTGGCATTCTAACTGCGACCTTATTCTTTCCTCCAGTAACAAGGTCCGGAATACTTCTCCTCTTCAGTATTAACGTAAGCGGACCGGGGAAAAATAATTTCATTAGCTTCAATGCGAGCTCGTTGACTTCCGCTATTTCGTAAACCTGCTCTATTTTCGAGACCCCAACAATCAAAGGCTTGTTTCTGGGCCTCTTTTTTACCTCAAAAAGTCTTTCCAAAGCCTTCTCATTCATCGCATCGCATCCCAAGCCGTAAACAGTTTCCGTTGGAAAAGCTACTAAACCACCTTTCTCAAGTATTTCAACAGCTCTTCTGATTCCTTTTTCATCCGGATGCAGTAGCTCCATCGGAAACACATTGGAGAAAAGCTTTTTTAAGTTTTCCAGCACTTTGAACATGGAAAAAATCCAATCCATCGTGAACGAAATTTACGAAATATTCAAAGATTATAACGTTTCCAAGAGTGAAATAGAAAAAAGGCTCAAGCTGCTCATCTTCGAGTTTAAGGTTCCGGAAGATGAGGCAAAAAGAACAATAATAAACGGACTTAGAAGGGATCTGAATCTGTCAAGAGAGGCCCTCAGATTCCCATTAACAAAGATAGCAGATCTTGAGCCAGGAAAAGGTGTGACTGTAAAGGCGAAGGTAATCCAGCTCTGGGAGCCAACTAGTCAATCAATCGCACAGTGGGGGGTAATAGGGGATGAAACGGGTACTGCAAGATTCGTTATCTGGGCTAAGTCAGCAAAGAGAAGGGTCGAAGAGGGAAAGAACTACATTTTCGAGAGAGTTTTCATCGACGAATTCGGTGGAATTAAAAGTATAAAAGTAACTAGCATAAGCGAAGTGAGGGAGATAGAAGAAGATATTGAGGTTACTGAGAACTGGGGAGAGATAGAGATAACAGGCGCTCTCGTCTCCATTTCCCAGAACAGCGGTCTTGTTCAGGTGTGCAAAATCTGTGGCAGGGTGATCGAAGCTGGGATTTGCAAAGAACACGGAAAAGTCGAATGGAACGAAGTTCTGCGCCTTCGCGGAGTTATAGATGATGGAGAAAGAACTTACGATGTGGAGATGGATGAGAACTGTATAAAAGAGTTGACGGGGCTAGATCTAAGAACTGCCAAGAAAATGGCTTTTGAACACCTAGATCGCGGAATTGTTCTGCTTGAACTGAAGAAGAAACTACTGGGGAGATACCTTAAAATCTCAGGCGATCTAAAGTTCAGAACGATAAATGTAAAAAAGGCAGAATTTTTCAAAACAAAAGTTATAGAGGAAGTTGATAAGGTTTTAGAAGAGGTGAGAGCATTGTGAGAACTAGGAGAGAGGTAGCGAGAAGGGTTTTCGCCAAAGAATTCAATTCATCGAGATATAGGCTTGGTGGAAATGCTGAAAAAGAACCCGTATACGTTTTGACTCCGCTTGGTTTGAAATGCAACAGAATATTCGTCATCGGAGCTTTAATAGAAAAAGAAGAGACAAAGCCAGATTCGGAAGTTCTTAGAATAAGGATAGCAGATCCGACAGGGTCTTTTTTGGGTTTCGTTGGTAAGTTTGATCCCGAGGCCAAAGTCTCGTTGACAGAAATCGACATACCATCAACGGTTGCCGTAACTGCAAAAGCAAGACTCTTGGAGAGAGGCGGAAGGATCATTCCGTTCATAAGACCAGAAACTATAAACCTATCGGATTTCGAAAGTAGGGATTACTGGATCCTCGAAACTGCAAAAGCTACTATGAAAAGGATTGAAATGATGAGGGGAGATTCAGAACTCGCGAGGCTTGCGAGAGAGAAATACAATCCAAATCTCGAGGAGTACAAAGAAATGGTAGTATCAGCCCTGATGAGGCTGAAAGAGGAAGTAGAAATTTCCGAGGAAGTAGAGGAGAGCATAGAAGAGAGCATTGAGGAGGAAATTCTGGACCTTAACGATCTTTTCTGAGCATCCTTTCATAGTCGAGTTCGGTCATGATTCCATTTTTATTTAAGATTTCGTTTGCTTCTTCGATGCTCTCTGAGTTTAGCACGAGTCTGGCGCATTCATTCAGTTCAAGAACATTTTTTGCCCTGAAATAGAATATCAGCGCTGATAACGGAGTTATTAGAACCGTTCTACCTTTTCTTATCTTTTTGATACCAAAATCTCCCTGATAAGCTAGCAGCGGAATTCTGCTAGCTTCAGTAACCACCTCTCCACAGATTTTCAGCATTTCTTCAAAATCGTTTTGGCTAAGTGAAGTGCAGCCTAAAAAACCTTTATTTTTATATAATTCTGACATATTCAAAAGCAGTTCCTCTATTTTGAGCTCTCCATCGCTACCGAAGCCAGAAACTGCTACAATGCCGTCAAGTAAACCCAGAACTGCAACGCTTATTGCATCTGCAAGGGGGCTTCTTACTCCTGATTCATAGCCAACAGATATAGCATCTCCTCCGGCATCAATTCCTATGATCAGCCCTATCCTCTCCCTTTCTGCAAAATCCTGCAAGTCTTCACAGAGTTGCTTTACCCCCTTGGTTATATCCAAGCCGAGAACTTTGCCAAAAAATTTAGCTGCTCTTGCAAGATTTGGCTTAACTCCCTGGCAAGTTCTAGTTTCTTCTTTTATTAAAGCAAGAGTCTCTGCGATTTTTTCGATATTAAGGAGTTCTTCAATGCTCCTAGGCCCGGGTTCTGGATCCACAACAAGTCTATCCCAAATAACTCCCCCTCTGATTACTTCAAAATCAAAGAGCCTTAGAAAATTTGAGACTGGAACTGTACTCACAATGTCGCCTCCTCCTCCAATGCCAAAGACTAACGCTTTCTTTTTTTCGCAGTTTTTCAAAATCCTTAGCAATTCCATGAGTTCAAGAAAAGTGAGAAGTGATATATCAATTGCTAATTGCATTTTGCAACTGAAGTTCAATTTATTGGGCTATTTAAAAAGCCAAAGCCAATATTTTCCAGCATTTAAAGAATGCTCATACCCTCGTTTCACATCGCTCTTGCGCTTTGACGGCTAATTGCCGAAAAATCGCCCTCGAATATCATATCAAATTAAAAAAGTAGACATTAAATAAAAAATAAATAAAAAATTAAAAATTTCAAGCTTTTTTGGGTTGTTTGAATGTTACCAAAGCTATCAAAAATCCCAGAACTGCAAGTGCTGCTACATACGGAAAAGCCGCGATGTATGCTCCGAAGATATCTTTTGCCTGTCCTACTAGCAAGTTTCCAATCACAGCCCCAGCTCCATAAGCTGTAAACACTAGCCCGTAGTTTCTGGCATAGTCCTTTACCCCAAAGAAAGCTGCAGTCGAAGCTGGAGCAATTGCAAGCCATCCACCTAAATTAAGCCAGAGTATTGCAAAGACTATTGTATAAACAGCCAGGGAAGCTGGATTGAAATACATCGCTATCGAAACTAGGAAGATCAGCGTGAAAGATATCAAAGCCGCTCTCATGGGTTTAAGTTTGTCTACTATCCACCCAAAAAGCGGTCTCCCAAATCCATTGCAACATGCAAATGGGATCACAAGTGCTGTGAGCATTGCGGAGATTTCTTTTTCAGATATTCCGATATTCTTTGCTACCTCAAGACCAACGGGCTTTGAAACACCAATTGCAAGTAAACCTGCTAGGGTTCCTATTGTGTAACAGATCCAGAGACCATAGAATGGCCTTGTTCTGACCATTTCGTTTCGCATGAAATCCACCACTGGAGCCTTTGCAGCAGTTTCAGGTGGTTTCCATCCTCTCGGTGTCCACCCTGCTGGAGGAAAGCGGAGAACTAAAGCGCACACAATGATTATAACCGCATAAAGAACTCCAAGCATGCGGAAAGAATTTTCAACACCGTATGCTGCCATCAGGAAATCCATCAGCGGGCCGGTAATTGCGGCTGAAAAGCCGAAACCGAGAACTGTCAAACCTACAGCAAGTCCGCGCCTATCGGGGAACCATCTTCCTGAAGTGACAATCGGACAATTGTACGCAATTCCAACACCTATTCCACCTATAATTCCGTAGAGAACAACCAAGGAGAGGGGCGATGTTGCAAATGAAGCAGCAAACCAGCCTATACCAACAATGATTCCGCCAAGAATTGCAATTTTTCTCGGCCCGTACTTTTCAATATATCTCCCCATCAGTGGCATTGTTATTGCAAACAGGAGAAGGAAGACTATGAAGGGTAATTGCATCTCAGTTGCGGTTGGCTTTAAACCGTAAACCGTTTCGAATACCTTTCTGATGGGTATTTGTATTATGCTGTAAGCATATATGGCTCCCAAAGCTATGTTTATAATCAAACCTGCCAATACCAGTACCCACCGACCCTTTTCAGGCTCCATTCCAAGTATTTTTGTTTCCCCTACCATAATATCACCTTTTTTAATTTTTGTTTTAGTTTCTTATCAAACCAATTTCAACCTTCAAAAGTTTATAAAGTTTTCTGAAGAATTTAAATTATAATAACTAAAAAATTTAATCTAAACTTCTGATTTAAAGGTGATTATGAAAGAATTCGAAACATTTAAATAAGAAAAAGGATAAAATATTAAATAGTATGGAAGTGTCTAAACTTAAATTTAGAAGTTTAGACGAGAAAGAAGTACCAGCATTTTTTATAAATAGTAAAAGCCCAAAAGCTGCTTTAATCATACACGGTTATTCTTCGTCTAAGCACGAATTGTTAGGCTTGGGTTATGAAATTGCCGAAAAAGGTTATGACACGTATATCATAGACTTAAGAGGGCATGGAGAGAACGAGCATCTATTTGATGAGAACGTTATCAACGATGTAGAAGGAGTGATAAGAGAACTCAGAAAAAATTATAACTACATTTTAACAATTGGCCATAGTCTTGGCGGGCTACTGAGTTTAAAGAGCTCTTCGGACTTTGCAATTGCTATTTCACCGCCGCTCCTCTCCGAGATACCAAATACAGCAAAATTCATGTTAAGAGTTAATTCTTGCAAAGTGAAAGAGAAAGATGATGATGTTCTTTTTAGAATCCTTAAAAAATATAATCCAGTCGAAAGAGAAAGAGACGCATTAATAATCTGTGGAACTGGAGAATCGATAGGAATAAAAGCGGCGATTGAAAATTGGAGCAAAAATAGGGCTGTTAATGTGGTCTTTTTGGATGAAAACCAGGCAAAGTTGCCGAAGATCGATGTAGAATGCGAAAAACTTAAACACTACATTCCAAACTTTGTAAGCCATCAAGCAATCGTACATGCTACAACTAGAATTTCTAAATATATAATATAAATCAATTTAATCAATTAAATATGTTATTTAAGGGGGCAATTTAATATAAAAGATATTAATATATATATTTATTTTCTAAATGTCTAAAACCAAAAACTTTAAAATCTTTACCCTAACATCTAAATATGGTATCCTTAAAAGATCTAGAAAAAAAGATAGAGAAATATCTGCCTCC
>CAYXCK010000007.1:23098-28959 GCA_964463575.1 uncultured archaeon | reverse complement strand
TATTTCAATCCAGTCCTTGGATCATGATAGGCCAAAAGAATTGCACTTCCCTTTCCATCAGCCATTTTTCTGGCAATTTTTTCAGCTTCTTCGAATTCTACCTCCTTTTCAATAATTAACTCTTCCATACAGAAATTTTTTAAAGAACTATTTTAATCCTTCGCCGGAGTTTAGATCATTTCAAAACCTCCATAATGACTGCGGGACAAACTCTCTTCACACCTTGAATTCCGGAGATTTCTTCATGCAGACGTCTCATTGTATCCAACGACTCTGTAACAACCTCGACCATGAGGATGTGATCCCCTGAAGTAAGGTACACAGAATTCACATTTTCCATCTCTTTCAACCTTTCTACGACTTTCCATATGTGCTCAGGTTCCACATCGATGCCTGTTAGCGAGGAAAAAATCCCAAGCTTTTTAAAATCTACAACTGCCCTATAACCGAGGATGACTTTGTTCTTTTCTAATTTCTCTATCCTCTTTCTCACAGCTGTTTCTGTTACTTTTAGCATTTTAGCTAGCTCAGTTTTCTTAATCCTACCATTTCTCATGAGTTCCATTACTATTTTCAAATCCCTAGGGTCCACTTTAAAAATGGACTTCAAGTTTTAAAAAATATATGTTCGATTTTCGAAAGAAAATCTTTTAAATCGAGAAAAATTTGGTTTTTTGGTGATACAAATGATATTGCTGGGAGAAAAATTTCCGGAAATGGTAGTCAAAACAACCCACGGTGAAATAAAGCTACCATACGAAGGAAAGTGGTTCGTTTTGTTTGCACATCCGGCAGATTTTACGCCGGTATGTACAACCGAATTCGTTGCGTTTCAAAGAAGGTATGAGGAATTCAAAAAGCTAAACTGCGAACTAATAGGGCTCAGCATCGATCAGACTTTCAGCCACATAAAATGGGTGGAATGGATAAAAGAAAAACTAGGCATTAGCATAGAGTTTCCAATAATCGCTGATGATCTTGGCGAAATTTCGAAGAAACTGGGATTAATACATCCAGCAAAGGGTACAAACACCGTCAGAGCTGTCTTCATAGTAGATCCAAAAGGAGTTGTTAGGCTTGTTCTTTATTATCCGCAAGAAGTTGGCAGAAATATCGATGAAATCCTTAGAGCAATAAAAGCTCTGCAGATCAGTGATGAAAAAGGTGTAGCTATTCCAGCAAACTGGCCAAACAACGAGCTTATTGGTAACAAGGTAATAATTCCACCCGCAAGAACTATGAAAGATGCCGAAGAAAGACTTCAGAAGATAAAGAAAGGTGAAATAGAAGGTTTCGATTGGTGGTTCGCATACAGAAGTATTTGATTTTTTAATTATCTTTTAAAATTTTTAATACTAAAAATATTTGGATGGTACAAAAACTTAGATAGATAGAATATTTTGAAAATTGCAGACACGGCATTTGCTCAAATTAGGAGCTCTGCATCAATCTGCATTTTGAACCAGCAGATAAGGGAGACGTAAAGCTCCCTTAACGCCGAAAACCTCGCCTTAAAAGCAGGTACTTCAACCATTCAGCAATGGAAAAGCTTAAAAAATCTGAGGTCTAAAGAACTTGAATGCCAGCTAAAACTTTAAACCCAATTCAAGGATTTTATTTTAGCTTTAGCTGGCAGTATTTTAGCTTCTAAAAAGTAGGAGGTGTTTCTGCAATGGCTTCGGCGCTTTACACCTTTATGCTCTATATATATAGAGGTGTTTTATATGATAGGTAAAAAAAGAAGGTTGAAGCGAATTATTAGGAATGGGAGAACATTGATCATGCCAGTAGACCACGGGGTTACCAAAGTTGAGCAAGGGCTTGAAAACGTGGATGAATTGATTAGAACTGTTGGAGATTACGTGGATGCAGTAGTGTTGCACAAAGGTCTTGCAAAAAACTCCAGGATTCTTGAAGAAGTTGAAGTGGGACTGATAGTTCACCTAAGCGCTTCAACATACCTAAGCAGGGATCCAAACGATAAAAGGATAATATCAGACATTGAAAGTGCCTTAAAGCTTGGAGCCGATGCTGTAAGTGTTCACGTTAACATAGGCAGCGAGACAGAGGGTAGACAACTAGAAGAGCTTGGCAAAATTTGTGATCGAGGCGACGATTATGGAATTCCAGTTCTTGCGATGATATACCCAAGAGGAAAAGTCGAACAAAACTTGGAAACTGTAAAACAAGCTGCAAGAGTGGGCTACGAGCTTGGAGCAGATATAGTAAAAGTTCCATATGTGGAAAAATTCTCGGAAGTCGTCCGATACTGTAAAGTTCCAGTTGTTATTGCTGGAGGTAGTAAGGGAGACGAAATAGAGCTATTGAGAAAAGTTGAGACTGCAATAAGAGAGGGAGCTACCGGTGTTGCAGTTGGCAGGAACATTTTTAGTAACCCCTCGCCTAGAGATATTGCTAGGGCCCTATATAGTATAATACACGACGGTATGAGTGTAGAGGAGGTTATCGAAAATGAAAGAAATCTGGCTTTGGGCAGATGGAGATAACTGGGAAAAAGTAAAAGAAATGGTAAAAGATGCAATCGAACTTGGATTTGATGGAGCAATAGTTAGAAATGAATTTACAGATAAGGCAAAAAAGCTAGGCAAAATAAAAATACTCAACTCCGATGAGCTAATAGAAATAAAATCGGTTGAAGACCAAGAAAGAGCACTCAAGAAAGATACCGCCATTATCAAGTTTTTGGACTGGAAAGTGATACCGCTGGAAAACATAGTGGCGATGAAAAAAGGAAAAGCAATAGTAGTAGTCGAAAATCTTGAAGATGCGAAGCTCGCTTTAACTACACTTGAAAAAGGCGCGGATGGAATAGCTGTCAGCGGAACTCGAAACGATTTAAAGAAATACTTTGAGATCGTAAAAGGCACTGAAAAAACTTTGAACCTTTCTAAAGCAAAAATAGTAGAGATAAAACCCTTAGGACTCGGCGAGAGAGTTTGCATAGACACCGTTTCTATCATGAATCTGGGGGAAGGTATGTTGGTAGGGAACAAGGCTTCCTTCATGTTCTTAGTAGCAAGCGAGAGTGAGAAGAGCGAGTATGTTGCATCAAGACCTTTCAGAGTTAATGCAGGTAGCGTTAACGCATATTTGAAAGTTGGAGATAAAACGAGATATCTCTGCGAGCTGAAAGCCGGAGATGAAGTGGAGATTGTGAGATTTGACGGTAAAGTCAGAAAAAGCTATGTTGGGAGAGTGAAAATTGAGCGAAGACCTCTCCTTCTGGTTGTTGCAGAGGTAAATGGAGAGACCGGAAGCATAATTCTCCAGAATGCTGAAACTATAAAGCTCGTGAGTCCAGAAGGAAAACATATCTCAGTTTCAGAGCTCAAAGAAGGCGATGAAGTACTTGCATGGATCGGGGAAAGAGCCAGGCATTTCGGTGTTAAAGTTGAGGAATTCATAATAGAGAAATGATGCTCGTAGCAACGGTTTCAAGTTCTAGAGAAATAGAGCTTGCAAATGCAGCAGATTTGTTAGAGCTAAGGCTTGATCTTGGAAATTTCGATTTTCTGCCTAAGCTTAGATATATCGTAACTTGCAGGAGAAAAGTGGACGGAGGAGCTTACGAAGGCAGTGAAGAGGCTAGAATTGAAAAGATAAAGATTTTTGCAGAAAAAGTGAATGCAGAATTTGTAGATATAGAGTTCGACATTCCAGACGATTTTCTTGACTTCAAATGCAGAATAATCGAATCTTACCACAATTTCAAAGAGACGCCAAGCTTTGAATTCCTGAGAGATCTTGTAGAAAGTAAGAGAGGAGATTATTATAAGATTGCAACGATGGGAAAGACGATGGATGACTGGAAAAAGATTGTAAGACTTCTTCTAGAGTTCGAAGACATTATAGCGTTTCTCATGGGCGAAGAGTTTAGATTCACAAGAATTGCATCCGCTTTATTGGGATCCCCCTTCATCTACTGCTATGTTGGATTAAAAAAAGCTCCCGGACAAATAGAACTTAACGAAGCATTAAAAATCCTCAAAAGTCTTGGGGTGAGAAAATGAAGATACTAATTTACGGAGTTGGCGATTTAGGCTCCTTGTTAAGGAATTTCTTCTATGAAAGAGGTTACTACACCAAAGGATATGACATCGATGATAAAAAGAGAGAAACAAATGATATCTCAGAGTTCGATGTCATATTCGTCTGCACACCCATGGAGGAGATAAGAGCGGCACTCACGCACATAAGAACTGAGGCCAAAAAGGATGCCTTGCTCGTAGATGTTGCATCCGTTAAGTCTATCTCGCTTCCCCTATTTGAAAAATCCGGTTTCGATTTTCTAAGCATTCATCCACTTTTCGGGAAGGATAGTGAATTAGCCCTTTCCAGCATAATAGTCGTCCATGAATCTGGAAAAGAGGAAGAAAAAACAATTTTAAATGAATTTATAAAAAGTGGTGTAAATATTACAAGGATGAAGCCTATTGAACACGATGAAGCAATGAAGAAAATACAGGGATTGACTCATTTTCTCTTGCTCTCCTTCGCAGATTTCTATGAAAATACACCCTTTGCAACCCAACTATACAGGGTTCTTTCAAAGCTTTCTTCCCGTTATTTCAGTCAGAATTGGGAGATGTGCTATCTAATCCAGAAAAACGCTGAGAAAGAAAGGGAGGAGTTCATAAAGAGATTAATTGCCTTTAACGAGTTAATAAAGGATAAGGAAGCTTTCAGAAAACTCTTCTTTTCCCTTAGCAAGAAATTGCCAAGCGCTAGAGATACCAAGATTATTCTTGAAATCTCGAAACTTACAACAGAATTGGACAGCCTCGAAAAAATGAGGGGGGCGATTGAACTCATAGATTTAACAATCCTAGATCTACTTGAAAAAAGGGTTGAAATAGCAAAAAGAATAGCTGAGATTAAAAAACAAGGGGATGAACCAATTGAAGCGAGAGATATTGAAGAAAAAAGAATAAGAGAGATTCTAAAAAGAACAAAACTCAGCCCGATATATGTTGAAGAGATATTTTCAAAGATAATGGAAATGACGAAAAAAGAGGAATACAGTGTTCTAGGGATAAACAAAACAGTTGCAGTACTTGGACCCAAGGGAAGCTTCAGCGAAGAAGTTGCTTTAAGACTTGTTGGCTCGCGGCTACCATTGAGATACTGCGCAACCACGGATGAGATAATAAGACTCGTAGAAAACAGGGAGGTGGATTATGGAATAGTTCCAATAGAAAATTCTGTAAATGGAACAGTCTTACCAGTTCTCGATGCTCTGCTTAGTCACGAAGTTGAAGTTTTCGGAGACGTCGATTTAGAAGTCAATCATTGTCTAGCCGCAAAAAGAGAACTGAAATTCAGCGAAATAAAAGCAATTTACTCACATCCACAGGCAATCGCGCAATGCATGGGTTTCATAAACAATTACCTGCCCAATGCAGAGATAAGATACACGTCGTCGACTAGCGATGCCGTAAAACTGCTGGACGATTACTCGGCAGCCATAATTTCCGAGAACGCCGCAAAACTGTATAAATTGGTAATACTTAGAAAAGGTATCCAAGATTTAGGAGACAGAAATTTAACGAGATTTTACTTGATAAGAAAGAAGACGGGGAATATGAAAGGAAGTATAACTTCTTTATTCTTCGCTGTTGAAGATAAACCTGGAGCTCTCAAAAATGTGCTCGAAATATTTTACAAAAAAGGAATAAATCTAAGAAAACTTGAATCCCGCCCAGCAAAGACAGGACTTGGGGACTACATCTTCTTCGTTGAAGTAGAGGCTCCTTTAAGTGAAGAAGATGTCAAAGAATTAAAGGAGGTAACAACTTTTTACAAGATTATCGGGGTTTTCGACAGAGTGAGTCGCTTACCCT
>CAYXCK010000007.1:15951-22998 GCA_964463575.1 uncultured archaeon | reverse complement strand
CTTAATTTTTAACCTTAAAACTGAAAGTCTGCCTTTCATGGATAGAAAAGCTTATAAGGCCATATTCCTATATTTTAGTATCTGAAGGCAAATCTCCAGAGCAAAAAAGACTTAAAATCTAGAAAATGCCTCACATATTTGCCCTATGCCCTCTAAAACGCCTGTAACGAAACCATTTATTAGGCAGAAAGAAGGGGAGAGAACAGGTATATTAAAAACTTGCACTTGCCTCCCTGCTAAAGCGGGGAACCCGCCTTTTAGGAGGAGGTCGGATGCTTCCAGATATACAGCTACTAAAACCCGATATCCCAATTGAGCTTAGCAAAGTTGGAGTTACCGGAATAAGAAAACTTGTTCAGGTTTCGAGAAAAGATAAAAGGCCTGTAATACTCATCGCAACTTTCGAAGCTTTTGTGAATCTCCCCTCTCACCTGAAAGGTGTCAGTTTGAGCAGAAACTTTGAGGTCATTGATGAAGTGCTTGAAAGTTTGACTGCCCAACCAATCGAGAATATTGAAGATTTAGTGATAAAAATAGCGGAAATCTTGCTTGAAAGACACGAATACGCAACTAGAGCTGAGGTTTCGATGGTGGCCGATTTTATAATGAGAAAAAAGACTCCGAAAAGCGGACAAAAGACACAAGAAGTCGTAAAGATCTTTGGCGATGCTATGGCCTCCAGAGATGGTAAAAAAATTGTATTCGTTGGAGCTGAAGTTAGCGGAATAACCGTCTGTCCCTGTGCTCAGGAGCTGGTGAAATCTAGGGCAATTGAAAAGCTTATGAAGATGGGTTACAGCGAAAAAGAGATTTCAAAGATAATCTCTGCAGTTCCAATTGCTTCCCACAACCAACGAGGAAGAGCAAAGATAAAGATTCAAGTTAGAGACGATTTCAGGGTTTCGATAACGAAGCTGATTGAAATAGCAAAATCTGCGATGAGCTTCGAGACTTTCGAAATACTAAAGAGAGATGACGAGCTTGATGTAGTCGAAAAAGCGCACTGCAATCCGATGTTTGTCGAAGATAGTGTTAGAAAAATGGCTTTGGAGCTAATAAAGGCCTATCCGCATGCCCCAAGCGATATATTGGTATTTCTAAGACAGGAAAACGAGGAGAGCATCCATCAACACAACGTTATAGCTGAAAAAATCGCTACAATTGGTGAATTAAAAGCTGAAATCAATACCTAGACTTGCACACTTTTTCCCCACTTCTCCAAAGCTCTAGCCAGCTCTTTATTCCGTTTCGCAAATTCTTCCAGTTCAACACCGTTTTCAATAGCTTCCAGAGCCTGTCTTACTGCCATTGCACCAGCTTTTGGTCCGTCTGGATGTCCCAGAACACCCCCACCGATTTGTAAAACAATGTCTTTGCCTAGAGTTTTGACGACCATGGGTAAAACTCCCGGATGCAAACCACCAGATGAAACAGGCATTGCCCTTTCTATTCCATAAAAGCTCTGCTCAAATTGATAACCGACTTTAGGTCTATAAAATTCGCTTCTCAGCATTTCAGCTATCTGAACAGCCTCATCCCTAGCGCTTTCAAGTTTTCCAAAACCAGCAGTTCCTATATGCAACTGATCTATCCCTATGATTCTATAGAGTTTAGCCAGAAGAAACATAGAAATTCCATGATCGTGTCTGGTAAAAGCCGCATGCATTGCCCTGTGACCGTGGATGGCCATGTCGTAATCCCCAGCTAAGTCTCTTATGTAAGTAAGCGAGCTCCACCCACATACCACCACATCAACCATTACATAGGGATTCCCGTAGTCCGCAACGAGCTTTAGCCTCTTTTCCATTTCCCTCACATCAGCCGTAATATTCGCAAGCCATACTTTTCTTTCACCAGTTTCTCTTTCAACTTTCTCAATCACACCCATTATCTTCCTACATCTTTCCTCGAACTTGCAGAAGCTCTGACTCGTGAGATTTTCGTCATCTTTAACAAAATCAAGTCCACCAAGCAGAAGATCTTCCGAAAGTTTCTCAACCTCATCTGGAGTATAACCAACCTTCGGCTTAGGAACAGTTCCAACTATAGGTCTTTCGACGCCAAAAATTTTCTTTACATTTACCCCCCTTAACGGTCCTTTGAAATGCTTCATGAAATCTACTGGGATTCTAAGATCGAGCAGTTTCAGCCTTTCGACTCTCCTCATCCCAAATACATTACCCGCAACAGAAGCCAAAAGTCCTGGAATATTTCCGGGTTCAAACAAATCACTAGGATAACTTATATTTACAATCCAGCCGTTATGCTCAGGCAAAAATCTGTACGCCTTTGCAGACAATTTTTTAACTCTATCAAAATTATACCAGCCAAAAAGTTCTGTCCACGTTCCCGTGCTACTCTCAGCTGCAATAGCCCCGGCAACTTCCTCTATCGAAAAACCTTGGGCCGGTTTCACGAAAAAAGAAGCGATGAATTCGTCTTTCGGCTCATAATTTTTTACAACGTAATCCTGATATTTCATGACGGTAAAAAGCTATTAAAAAATAAAAATCTTTCCTCATTTAAGTCCCAAAAAATCTCTAAAATTTGCAACACCTCTTATCGCAACCTCAAAAAACTTTTCTAGGGGCATTAATTTCTCTATTTGCCTAATCCTATCTCTATCGCATCCAGCCGCAAAACTCTTTTCTTTGAATTTCTTTTTCACAGTCTTAACGCTCACCTCAGCTATTTTGCCATCCTTAACTAAAGCACAAGCTATTATTAGTCCGGAAACGCTGTCAGAAGCCTGCAATGCTATCTCTATCGGTTTTTCGTAATTCCCAAAAATGTAGTGGTTGTGTCTTTTAACGATTTCCGCTATTTCTTCAAAACCTTCCCTTCTAAGAATTTCCTCTGCAAGGATTCCGTGCTTCGTCATATCTCCCCCGCAAATCTCATAATCTATGTCGTGTAAAATGCCCACCAACCAGTAAAGTTCCTCGTTATCGTTGAGCTCCTTAGCAACTTCTCTCATTATCGAAGCCGTTGCAACGCAATGCTTTACCAGAGATTCATCCTTCACATACTTTCTGAGAATCTCAAGCCCATACATGAAATATACTCAAAATTAAAATCTTTATAACTCGCCTAATTACTCAAACTCATGAAAGCAATAGAAGTGTTCATCAGCGGCATAGTACAGGGTGTTGGATTTAGATATTTTACACTTAAAGTTGCAAGGGAACTTGGAATAAAAGGTTACGTTAAAAATCTCCCCGACGGGAGAGTTTACATTTATGCAGTAGGAGATGAGAAATCCCTTGAAAAACTGCTCGAAAAAGTAAAAATAGGCCCTCCACTTGCCGTCGTCAGGGATGTCGTTGTCAGAGAAGTAGAACCAAAAGAGTTCGAGAAGTTTGAGGTGAGGAAGTGATGCTCGCAAAGCGCATAATACCTTGCCTAGATGTTACATTCAGAAATGGAAGAGCGACTGTAGTTAAAGGAATAGAATTTCTCAACCTAAGAGATGCTGGAGATCCTGTAGAGCTTGCAAAAAGATATAATGATGAGGGTGCAGATGAGCTTGTCTTTTTAGATATAACTGCCTCACCAGAAGGTAGAAAAACAATGGTCGATGTTATAGAAAGAACGGCTGAAAAAGTCTTCATCCCTCTAACAGTGGGTGGCGGAATAAGGGGCGTAGAAGATATCGAGAAACTTCTTTCTGCCGGAGCTGACAAAGTTTCGATAAATACAAGTGCCATCAAAGATCCCAAAATCGTTAAAGAGGCCGCGGAGATTTTTGGTAGCCAATGCATAGTGGTCGCGATAGACTGCAAAAGAAACTTCGATATTGAAAAAGGAGAGTTCATAGTTGAACTTGAAAATGGAGAAAAGGCTTGGTATGAAGTTTATATTTACGGAGGAAGAAAAGCCACTGGAATAGATGCCGTAGCTTGGGCCAAAAAAGTCGAAGAATTAGGGGCCGGAGAGATACTTCTAACATCGATGGATAGAGATGGGACAAAGGATGGCTATGACATTCCAATAACGAGGAAAATAAGCGAAGAGGTCAACATTCCAGTAATCGCATCTGGAGGTGCCGGAAAATTAGAACATTTCTACGAAGGTTTCGTAAACGGTAAAGCCGATGCTTGCTTAGCAGCGAGCATTTTTCACTATAGAGAGATAAGTATCCAGGAAGTCAAGAGATATCTTCACGAAAGGGGAGTGAAAGTCAGATGGAGATAAGCGAATTTCAAAAAATGATAGCAGAGATATACATTCATAGAGATAGACAGAGAGGAATTGAAAAAACGATGCTCTGGATAGTCGAAGAAGTAGGAGAGTTGGCTGAAGCTGTTAGAAAAAAAAGGAATGTTGGTGAAGAGATTGCCGACGTTATAGCCTGGGTTGTCAGTTTGGCGAATTTGTGTGGAATCGATGTTGAAGAGGAAATACTTAAAAAGTATCCCCTGGTCTGCAGAAAATGTGGCAAAAAGCCCTGCGAGTGTGAGGAACATGAAGTTCCTAATCCCGAGTATTGAAGATATCAAAAACGGACTAACAACGGATAAGTATTTTATTTGGACAGAGAAAGTTCTAGAAGCAAAGGGTATAAACCCGAAAGTTGCCATGGAAGTTACAACATCAGAATGGGGAATTTTTGCAGGATTGGAAGATGTTCTGAATCTTTTGGAGGGGCTACCCGTGGACGTATATGCTATGCCCGAGGGGTCATTATTCTTCCCCCACGAACCCGTTATGACAGTAGTCGGAAGATATCTAGACTTCGCAAGGTTTGAAACAGCCATATTAGGTTTTCTATGCCACGCAAGTGGTATAGCAAAGCAAAGTTTCAAGTTCAAGCTCGCATGCGGCGATAAGAAAGTTTACTCCTTCGGAACAAGGAGAACTCATCCCGCTATTTCAGCAATGATAGAGAGAGCCGCGCTGATAGGAGGAGTGGATGGTGTGAGCAACTTTATAGCAGAAAAATATCTAGGTGTCGAAAGTATTGGAACCATGCCACATGCACTTATAATAAGCTTCGGTGATCAAGTTTCTGCCTGGAAAGCCTTCGACGAAGTTGTAGACAAGAAAGTTCCGAGAACTTTGCTTATAGACACTTATTACGATGAAAAAACTGAAGCGATACTGGCCGTTGAAAACCTAGAGAGAGTGGATGGTGTGCGCTTGGATACTCCGTCTTCAAGAAAGGGAAACTTCAGAAAAATAATAGAAGAAGTCAAATGGGAACTAAAGATAAGGGGAAAAGAAAAAGTGAAAATATTTCTCAGCGGTGGACTTAAGTTGGAAGACGTAATAAAGCTCAGAGATCTAGCTGATGCTTTCGGTGTTGGAACAGCTATAAGTGCAGCTAAACCGGTGGACTTTGCCATGGATATAGTTGAAAAAGATGGGAAGTTCTGCGCAAAAAGAGGGAAAAGAAGTGGGATGAAACAGGTTTATAGGGACTGGAACAAGCTGGAAGACGAGGTGAGACTCTTTACCGACGAAAAACCAGAAGACAAAGAACCCATGCTAAGGAAATTCATGGAAAACGGTAAGATTTTGCTCAAAACCGATTTCAAAGACGCAAGAGAATTTGCTCTGAAGCAGATGGAATTGATAAAAAAGCTTGGAAGAGAGGATGAATTTCTAACGTCCGAGTGATGTGTAGAGACGCCACAGCCTTTCCTCAATCTCTCCATTCCTGGCTTTTATCGGCCTATATGATCCCCTTATTTTCTCCCTAAACTTTTCTTCCTCATATTCGACGAATATTTTTATCATCTTCTCCTGAATCTGCAGGTATTTTTCTATATACCTCGGAACTTTTTCCAAAATTCTTCTTTCCTCTATAAATCTCGTGTGAGTATTTCCCTTGGCAAATTCCTCGTCTTCAACGATGGCCATGTGTAGGGGTATGTTCGAAGTTATTCCGGTGATTATGTACTCTGACAAAGCCCTTCTAGCCCTTGAGACTACTTCCTTCCTGTTTTTACCAAATACTGTCAATTTGGATATCATCGGATCGTACTCGTCTGGAATGGTGCAACCTATGTGGACTGCACTGTCCAGTCTGATACCCAAACCCCCAGGACTTCTGTAAAACTCTATTTTTCCACTAAAAGGTACAAAACTTACTGGATCCTCTGCATATATTCGAAACTCCATCGCATGTCCTCTAATCTCTATATCTTCCTGCCCAAATTCAAGTTCTTCACCATAAGCAATCTTTATCTGCTCTTTCACTATATCTATTCCCGTAACGATTTCCGTTATTGTATGCTCAACCTGAAGTCTCGCATTTATTTCAAGGAAATAGAATTTTCCATTTTCATATAAAAACTCAAACGTTCCTGCATTTTTATACCCAATACTTTTTGCTCCTCTAATAGCAATTTTTCCAATTTCTTCTCTAACTTCGTCATTCAAAGCCGGAGAAGGCGTTTCTTCAATCAGCTTCTGATTTCTTCTCTGAATGCTACACTCTCTTTCACCCAGAGAAACGAAGTTCTTTCCATCACTCAGTATCTGTACCTCTATGTGCCTCGGTCTTGTCAACCATTTTTCCATGTAAACCTTAGAGTCGCCGAAGAATTTCTCGCCAAAGCTTCTCGACTTGTTGATAGCAGCTTCAATTTCATCTTTACTTCTAGCAATTGCAATTCCTATGCCCCCTCCTCCACCCGAAGCCTTAATTGCAACTGGATAACCAATTTTTTCTGCCCATTCGTAAGCTTCCTCAACGTTTTTCAAAGCTGGAGAACCTGGAATAACAGGTAATCCTGCAGAGATCATTTTTTCTCTTGATTCGACTTTTGAACCCGATATTCGGAGAACCTTTGATGAGGGGCCAATAAATGTTATACCCTCCTCCTCACATCTCTCGGCAAATTCCGGATTTTCCGAAAGAAAACCATAACCTGGATGAATTGCCTCAGCTCCGCTTTTCTTCGCAATCTCTATTATAGCATCTATGTTTAGATAACTCTCCTTTGGATGCGCTTTTCCAATAAAATAAGCTTCATCAGCATAAAATCTATGCAAAGCTCTTTCGTCAGCGGAGCTATAAATGGCAACACTTTTTATCCCAAG
>CAYXCK010000007.1:0-15851 GCA_964463575.1 uncultured archaeon | reverse complement strand
GAGAGGTTTTAAAACTGATGAGAGTTGTTAAAATATTCGATACTACACTCAGAGACGGAGAACAAATGCCCGGTATTTCCCTTACACCTTTTTACAAGGTTCAGATAGCAAGAGCACTCGATAGACTTGGTGTCAACGTTATCGAAGCGGGCTTTCCAGCTTCTTCAAAAGGAGAATTTGAATCGGTCAAAGAAATTTCATCACTCGGTCTAAATGCCGAAATTTGTGGACTGGCAAGGATCGTGAAGGAGGACATAGACGTGGCCATTAAAGCCGACGTAGACATAGTCCACATATTCACCCCAACGTCCAAGATACAAATAGAGCATACTTTGAAGCTAAGCTACGATGAAATAGTTGAAAGATCCGTTGAATGTGTCGAATACATAAAATCCCACGGTCTTAAATGCCTGTTCTCCGCGATGGACGCTACTAGGAGTGATTTTGACTTTTTAAGAAGAATTTACAGAGCAGTTGAAGATGCTGGAGCTGATGCCATAAATATTCCAGACACAGTTGGCATCGCTACACCTTTTAGATTTTATGAACTCGTGAAAAAGATTAGAGAAGAAGTAAAAGTTACCTTGGACGTTCACTGCCATAACGATTTCGGTTTGGCTGTTGCAAACAGTTATGCAGCGGTTTTAGCTGGGGCTGATGAGGTTCAGGTAACGGTGAATGGAATTGGAGAAAGAGCCGGAAACGCAAGCCTAGAACAGGTTGTTATGATACTCCATTCAATTGAAGGAATTAAAACGAACATAAAGACTGAACTATTATATGATACATCTAAGCTAGTTGAAAGACTTACAGGAGTTCGAATGCCCCCAAATACACCGATAGTTGGTGAAAACGCTTTCAGTCATGAAAGTGGGATCCACGCTCACGGTGTGCTAAAAGAAGCTTCAACATTTGAACCAGGAATACTGAAACCAGAAATGGTAGGACATAGGAGAAAGATAGTAATCGGAAAACATGCCGGAAGGTACCAGATAAAGAAAATTCTCGAAGATGCTGGTTACAGCGTAAGTGAGGAAGCCCTGAACAAGATATTTGAAAAAGTTAAAGAGATGGGCGATAAAGGGAAAAAAGTGACTGATAGGGATCTTTTCACGATTGCAGAGATCGTGATCGGAGAAGTAGCCGAAAAAAAGGCTGTAGAAGTGAACGAGGTAACGGTAATCACTGGAAACAAGATAACACCAACTGCCGTTGTTAATGCAAATGTTTTCGGCGAAAGAAAAGTTGCTTCTGCAATAGGTGTTGGCCCAGTGGATGCCTCGCTAAAGGCAGTCCTGCAACTGGTTGGTGGAAAAATGCAGATAAGAGAGTTCAGACTCGATGCAATAACTGGTGGAAGTGATGCAATTGCTGAAGTATACATAACTCTTGAAGACGAAAATGGAAAAATATTCACGTCCAGAGGGGCCTCTCAGGACATAGTAATGGCCTCCTTCGATGCCGTCATAAAGGCCGTGAACTTCCTGCTCACGAGGGGTAAAAAATGAGGTTCACGAAAATGCATGGAAATGGAAATGACTTCATATTAATAGATGAGTACAAGAAAACAGTAATTCCGGATGAACTGAAAGCCAAATTTGCGAGATGGGTCTGCAACAGAAACTTTGCAGTTGGTGCGGACGGCGTTATTTTTCTTCAGCCATCCAGTGTTGCAGATGCAAAGTTTAGATTCTTCAATCCGGACGGTAGTGAGGCAAAGATGTGTGGAAACGGAATAAGATGCTTTTCTAGATTTTTAGTTGAAGAAGGATACGCAAAGCCAGGAAAAATAAAGGTGGAAACACTCGCCGGAATTAAAGAGTTGGAAGTGTTCTTTGACGGAAACTGGTGGATTAAAGTGGACATGGGCAAACCGGAGTTCAATGCCTCGAAAATCCCGGCCAAAAAAGATGTATGGGGATTAGATTTTGATTTTGAAGGTAAAAAATACAAGCTCTATGCCGTAAATACTGGAGTGCCACACACTGTGATCTTTGTTGAAGACTTAAACTTGGATATAATACCGATTGCAAGGAAAATCAGGTACTGGGAATTATTTCCAGAGGGGACAAATGTGAATTTCGCATTTTTCGACGGTAAAAAATTCTATGTGAGAACATACGAGAGGGGAGTTGAAAACGAGACCCTGAGTTGCGGAACTGGGAGCGTAGCAGTTGTTGCAGTTGCAAAAAGACTTGGATTGATTGAAAAAGCCGAAGTTATTACTAAAGGGGGAGTTCTGAAGATAGAAATTGGAGAGACGGCCCTTATGACTGGACCAGCAACAAAGGTTTTCGACGGTGAGCTTAGTGATGAAGTTCGAAAATCGTTTGGTTCTTTCAGCGATGGCGGGGATTAACAACGCAGAATTCTGCAAAAAACAGAGGGCCTCTCTTGTAATCTTGGGTGGCTTCAACGCCGACAAAGAAACAAATGAGGCCGGAAAAAAAGTAATAAAAAGGGGAAGAAAGGAGTTTGTATTCGAAGACCCAATAGAGGGTATTGAAAAGGAATTAAAAGAAGTGAAAGGAAGAAATTTTGCAGTTAACGTGAGATCTTCAACTCTCGAAGGATATTTGGAAACTGCAAAGTTAGTCGAAAGTTACGGGGGGATAATAGAGATAAATGCGCATTGCAGACAACCTGAATTCGTATCCATAAGATGCGGCGAATGGTTGCTATTCAAACCCGAGGAGCTCTTAAAAATTGTAA
Organism: uncultured archaeon; assembly: GCA_964463575.1. Taxonomy (GTDB): domain Archaea; phylum Halobacteriota; class Archaeoglobi; order Archaeoglobales; family Archaeoglobaceae; genus WYZ-LMO2. Next base: position 13,139 of record CAYXCK010000007.1, on the reverse strand, counting down.
GATCCACCTCAAAGATTGCCACTACTGCCGTAAAAATAAGGGGGGGCCATAAACTCGATTACGTGCTCATTTGCAAAAAACTTTTTGAGAGCGGATGCAAAATAGTTCACGTAGATGCAATGATTCCAAATGGCGGCTGCGACCTAGAATTAATCAAAAAGATTTCAAATCTCGGCTTTGTTATTGGTAATAACTCTTTCATTGACATAGCTTCTGGGGAAAGTATCATTAAAGCTGGTGCAAAGATGGTTTCAGCGGCAAGAGCTGTGCTAAAGGATGAGAAATTCTTTGAAAAGATGCTGAAAAGCGAAATCCTGTCGCAGCCGGTTTCTCTTGAGTAGCATCGAAAGTTTTTTCAATCTTCTCATAAGCAATTTAACGCAAGATGTCCCCAAGTCAGCGTGGAGGGAGCACGGAAGTGAGATTGCAGGATCATATACTTGTGCCAAAGCATGAAATTTTGAAAGAGGAGGAAGTAGAAGAACTTTTAAAATTATTGGGAGTGAAAAAAGAGCAGTTGCCGAAAATAAAGGCCTCGGATCCGATAGTGAAAGAAATCGGTGCCAAACCTGGCGATGTTATAAAAATCACAAGAAAGAGTTTAACTGCGGGTGTTAGTATCTTTTACAGACTTGTGGTTGAATAAGGTGATCGTATATGCTGAATACTCGTGTTCTTGCTCGACATTATTTTACCCACAGTAGGCTTGTAAAGCATCAAATAGATTCGTTCAACCGATTCATCGATGAGGGACTTCAAAGGGTAATAGACGAGCAAAGAATACTCGAACTCGAAATTCCAAACACCTATATTGAACTTGGAAGAATACGAGTCGGATATCCAGTTGTAAAAGAAGCGGATGGTCCTCAGACGCCTCTGCTTCCAAGTCACGCTAGGCTTAGGAATCTCAATTACGCAGCTCCGATTTATCTAGAAGCGACGGTTTACGATGAAGGCAAACCTCTGGAAAAGGAGATAGTCGAAATAGGAATGCTACCGATAATGGTCAAATCCAAAGTTTGCAATCTAAGCCCAGAAAGAATAGACCGGGTGCTCGAATTTATATACAAGAAAAAGGTTGACTCTCTGAGCTATGAGGAAAAATTATATCTGGCCGGCGAGGATCCCGTTGATCCGGGTGGCTATTTTATAATAAACGGAACCGAAAGGGCTATAGTAACACTCGAAGATCTTGCTCCAAATAAGGTATTGCTCGAAAGAGAAGAGAAATACGGGGAAATGGTCGAAGTTGCCAAATGCTTCAGCCAGAGGGCTGGCTATAGAGCATTGATAGTGGTGGAGAGAACTAAAGGAAATATTCTAGAAGTTACTTTCCCGCAGTTGCCAAAACCCATAAAGTTCGTTATCCTCATGAGGGCGCTCGGTGTTGAGAGTGATCAGGATATCGTGGAAATGGTGAGCACGAATCCTCAGATAATGAAATACATGTTACAGAATATAGAAGATCCAGACGTTTCAGACGTTCAAACGAAAGAGGATGCAATCGAATATATAGGAAAAAGAGTAGCACCTGGACAGAGCAGAGAGTACAGAATTCAGAGGGCCGAACAAGTCTTGGATCAATATTTTCTGCCACATTTAGGAATAGAAAAAGAGGCAAGAAAAGCAAAGGCCTTTTTCTTAGCAAGAATGGCCGAATTAATTTTTGAACTTCATCTTGGACTAAGAAGAGAAGATGACAAAGACCATTATGCAAATAAAAGGCTGAGACTTGCTGGAGATCTGATGGAGGAAATTTTCAGAGTTGCTTTTCTAAGACTGATCAAAGACGTGAAGTACCAGCTTGAAAGGGCAAAGATGAGAGGGAGAAGTATGAAACTGTCCACTGCGGTGAGAAGTGACGTTTTAACAGATAGGATAATGCATCCCATGGCCACTGGAAACTGGGTAGGCGGAAGGACTGGAATCTCCCAGCTGATTGATCGACACAATTTCATGTCTCTGATTTCACACTTAAGAAGAGTTGTTTCCCCACTTTCAAGGTCACAACCACACTTTGAAGCACGAGATCTCCATGCAACTCACTGGGGGAGAATTTGCCCATCCGAAACGCCTGAAGGACCAAACTGCGGCCTTGTGAAGAACTATGCTCAATACGCAGAAGTCAGCGTTGGAGTTGACGAGAAGGAGGTAATTTCTCTACTTCCAAAGCTAGGTGTTGAAATGCTGAGGGGTTAACTATGAGAAAATGCAGAGTTTATGTTAACGGAGCCCTTATAGGATTCTGCGATGATGGAAAAAAGCTTGCAGAAGATATAAGAGAGCTAAGAAGAAAAGGAAAAATTTCAAATCAAGTTAATGTTGCATACTTTGCCGATTCTAACGAAGTTAGAATAAATACTGATCCCGGACGAGCTAGAAGGCCTTTGATCGTGGTAAAAAACGGAAAGCCCCTGCTCACGGAGAAGCATATAAAGAAGTTAGAAAGTGGCGAGCTCACATTCGAAGACCTTGTAAAACAAGGGCTGATAGAATATCTGGATGCAGAAGAAGAAGAGAATGCCCTCGTTGCAGTTTACGAGCACGAGCTAACCCCTGAACATACACATCTAGAACTTGATCCAAGTCTGATTGTTGGTATATGCGCTGGGAGTATACCTTATGCCGAACATAACGCATCTCCCAGAAATACGATGGGGGCCGCGATGATAAAGCAAGGTTTAGGAGTTCCGTATATCAACTTGGACTGGAGGACAGATACAAGAGGACACCTACTGCAATACACACAAACTCCAATTGTAATCACAGACACGCAGATAAAGATGCGTTACGATGATCGACCATCAGGACAGAATTTCGTGGTAGCAGTCCTTAGCTATGAAGGTTATAACATTGAAGACGCAATAATACTGAACAAAGGTAGCGTTGACAGGGGGCTTGGTAGATCGTTTTTCTTTAGAACTTACGAAGCTGAAGAGATGAGATATCCTGGAGGACAAGAAGATAAATTCGAAATCCCAGGAGCTGACATTTCCGGTTTTAGAGGTTCGGAAGCATATGCTCATCTTGATGAAGACGGATTAGTTCATCCCGAAACTGAAGTCGGACCTGATGACGTTTTGATTGGCAGAAGTTCTCCACCAAGGTTTTTGGAAGAACCAGAAATTGGAATTTCTCCACAGAAGAGAAGGGAGACATCAATAACAATGAGGAGTAATGAAAAAGGGGTTGTGGATGCCGTATTTTTAGTCCAATCAGAAAATGGGCTAAAGCTTGCGAAGGTTAGAGTTAGGGATCTCAGAATTCCAGAACTTGGAGATAAATTTGCTTCGAGACATGGACAGAAAGGGGTAGTCGGCCTGATAGTCCCCGAAGAAGATATGCCTTTCACCGAATCTGGAATCGTACCAGACATGATCCTGAATCCTCATGCAATACCTTCTAGGATGACTGTTGGGCATGTACTGGAAATGATAGCTGGTAAAGTTGGAGCACTTGAAGCTAGAAAATTGGATGGAACTATATTCCACGGAGAGAAAGAAGAAGATCTAAGAGAAACGCTAAAGAAGTACGGATTCTCACATACCGGAAAAGAGGTAATGTATGACGGGATAAGCGGTAAAAAATACTTGGCTGATATATTTGTCGGTGTTATATACTACCAGAAGCTTTACCACATGGTTGCTGGCAAGATACATGCCAGAAGTAGGGGACCTGTCCAAATCCTCACAAGACAGCCAACAGAGGGTAGGGCAAGAAAAGGAGGGTTGAGGTTTGGAGAGATGGAGAGAGATGTCTTGATCGGACACGGTGCAGCCTTGTTGCTTAAGGATAGATTGCTTGACGAATCGGACAAAGTAGACGTATGGGTCTGCGGAAATTGTGGACATATTGCAATGTTTGATTACCGCAAAGCAACCGCCTACTGCAACGTTTGCGATGATGATACTAACGTTTTCAAAGTTAGCATGAGTTACGCTTTCAAGCTCCTTCTGGATGAGCTCAAGTCGATGATGATCGCTCCAAGAATAAAGTTGGGAGATAAGGTTTAGGTGGTCTTTATGCATCCCAAAAAGATAGCCGCCATAAAGTTCGAGGTTTTATCTCCTCAAGAAATCCGCAGAATGAGCGTTGCAAAAATAAGCAATCCCGAAACGTATGATGATGATGGTTTTCCGGTTGACGGGGGACTGATGGACACAAGACTAGGAGTCATAGATCCCGGCCTGAAATGCAAAACGTGTAATGGCAAAGCTGGAGAGTGTCCGGGACATTTTGGGCATATAGAACTGGCAGCCCCAGTTATTCACGTAGGCTACGCCAAGCTGATAGCGAGGCTTCTCAGTGGAACCTGCAGGGAGTGCGGAAGAGTCCTGATGAAGGATGAAAAAAGAGATAAGTTCATAAAAGAAATAGAGCGCCTTAAAGCTCTAGGACAAAGCTACGAAGAAGTTCTTAAGGAAGTCTTCAGACTAACAAAGGCTGCAAAAAAGTGTCCCCACTGCGGCGCTGAACAAAGGGAGATCAAGTTTGAAAAACCAACATCTTTCTATGAGGTAATAGATCCAGAAACAAAGGAAGAGCAGAAGCTAACACCCAAAGATATACGGGAAAGGCTTGAAAAAATTCCAAACGAAGACTTACCCGCTTTTGGACTTGATCCAAAAGCCGTGAGACCAGAATGGTTTGTTCTAACGGTTTTGCCTGTCCCTCCAGTAACCGTAAGACCATCCATAATACTAGAAACTGGCCAAAGAAGCGAAGACGATCTCACACACAAACTTGTCGATATAATAAGAATAAATCAGCGATTCATAGAAAACAGAGATACCGGAGCTCCGCAACAAATACTAGAGGATCTTTGGGAGCTTTTGCAGTACCACGTTACAACTTACTTAGACAACGAGGTTAGCGGGATACCTCCAGCTAGGCACAGAAGTGGAAGACCCCTAAAGACACTCTCTCAGCGTCTGAAAGGAAAAGATGGTAGATTCAGAGGTTCTCTTTCCGGAAAAAGAGTAAATTTCTCTGCAAGAACAGTAATAAGTCCAGATCCGTGCATAAGCATTAGTGAGGTCGGAGTTCCAATAGAAGTTGCAAGAGAACTAAGCGTTCCAATTTTCGTTACGCCCAACAATATCGAAATGGCCAGAGAGTTCGTACTTAGAAAGGAGAGTCCCAAGGCAAGCTATATTATAAGACTGGATGGAAAGAGAATAAGGGTAATAGACAGCAATAGAGAAGAGCTGGCAGAGAAATTGGAACCTGGATGGATTGTGGAAAGAGAATTGATGGATGGGGATATAGTCCTGTTCAACCGTCAGCCTTCTCTTCACAGAATGAGTATTATGGCACATTATGTAAGGGTCCTACCCTACAAGACTTTCAGACTGAACCCGGCAGTTTGTCCACCCTACAACGCTGATTTCGATGGAGATGAAATGAACTTACACGTACCGCAAAGTCTTGAAGCCCAAGCTGAGGCAAAAATACTGCTTGCAGTTCAAGAGCACATTCTATCACCAAGATTCGGTGGACCAATTTTGGGTGGAATTCACGATCATATAACTGGTCTCTACTTACTTACCAGAGGGGAAAGAAAGTTCAGTAAAGACGATGCAATGGACTTTTTGAGGGCTCTTGATCTATCAGAAATTCCGGCTAAAGACGAATACACCGGAAAGGAAATTTTCAGTTTTATACTGCCGAAAATCTCTATAAGATTCAAAGCCGAAATATGCCAAGGTTGCGCTGTTTGCAAGGAAGAAAACTGCGAAAACGACGCTTTCGTTGTTATTGAGAATGGTAAGCTTTTGAAAGGTACAATTGACGAGAAAGCTGTGGGAGCATTTAAGGGGATTATTATAGATGAAATCGTAAGAAAATTTGGGAATGCAGCCGCAAGGAAATTCATCGATGACATGACTAGGCTTGCCATTAGGGTAATCACTAGACTAGGCTTTACTATCGGGATAGACGATGTAGATATACCTAAGGATGCAATAAATCAGATCGAGGAGACAATAGCCGATGCCGAAAAAAGAGTGGAAGAACTGATAAAGGCCTACAGAGAAGGCAATCTCGAGCCAATGCCAGGAAGAAGTGTTGAAGAAACCCTAGAACTCAGAATAATGCAGGAGCTTGGAAAAGCAAGGGATAGGGCCGGTAAAATAGCAGGTAGATATCTTGGTATGGATAACTCGGCAGTTATAATGGCTGTTAGCGGAGCAAGAGGTAGCACGCTAAATTTGACACAAATGGCAGCATGCATAGGACAGCAGTCTGTAAGAGGAGAAAGAATAACTAGAGGATACGCATACACACACAGAACTACAAGCCATTTCAAATCAAACGATTTAAGTGCTAGAGCAAAGGGTTTCATAAGAAGTAGCTACAAATCTGGTTTGTCCCCTGTTGAATTCTTTTTCCATGCAGCTGGCGGGAGAGAGGGATTGGTCGATACAGCCGTTAGAACTTCTCAATCTGGTTATTTACAAAGAAGAATGATAAACGCTTTGCAGGATCTGAAAGTCGAATACGATGGAACTGTTAGAGAGCAAACCTCCGGAATAATAGTGCAGTTCAAATATGGAGAAGATGGAGTGGATCCGATGAAGAGCTACAGAGGCAAAGCTGTGGACGTAAAGAGAATTATTAGAGAGGTTATGGAGGTGAAAGGATGAGCTACGATTCTATATTGGATGAGTATCCCCTTCCAAGTTCTGTTAAAGAAGAAATAAAGCAAGAACTAGAAAGTTTGAAAGTAAAAAAGAATGTTGCAAAAAAGATAGTGGAACGTTGCTATCAGGCCTACCTTTCAAACCTCATAGAGCCGGGAGAGGCGGTTGGAATAGTTGCGGCGCAATCCATAGGCGAGCCGGGAACCCAGATGACAATGAGGACATTTCATTATGCTGGAGTTGCAGAATTAAATGTCACTCTCGGTTTGCCTAGGCTAATAGAAATCCTAGATGTTAGAAAAAATCCATCTACACCAATGATGATGATCCGTCTTTTGCCTGAATACGCTAAGGACAGAGAGAGAGCGAAAGAGGTTGCCAACAGAATTGAGGCTACTTATCTGAAGGATATAGCGGAGATAGAAGTTGATCTTAGAGAGATGAGTATAATAATAAAGCCAGATAGTGAAGCTTTGAAGAGAAAAGATCTTACTTTTGAAGAATTAAAGGAAAAGCTTGAAAGAACTGTTAAAAAAGATGCTGAAATCTTTGAAAGAGATGGAACGCTGGTTGTGAAAATATCCAAAGAATCTTACAAGCTTCTCATGGACACATTTGAAGAACTCAGAGATTTGGTTGTAATGGGAATAAAGGAAATCAAGAGAGTTATCATAAGGAAAGAAGAGGACGAGTACGTTCTATATACGGAGGGTTCAAATCTGAAGAAGGTCATGAAAGTCAAGGGAGTCGATTTTACAAGGACTTTGACGAATGACATTTACGAAATCTACGAAGTGTTGGGAATAGAAGCTGCGAGAGCCGCAATAATAAAAGAGGCTATAGAAACTCTTGAAGAGCAGGGTCTGGAAGTGGACGTTCGCCACATAATGCTTGTGGCAGATGTTATGACTGCAGATGGAGAACTTAGGCAGATCGGCAGGCATGGAGTTGCTGGAGAGAAGCAAAGTATTCTAGCGAGGGCCGCATTCGAGATGACGGTAAACAATCTGCTGGAGGCAGCTGTCAAAGGAGAAATAGACTATTTGAAAGGAATAACTGAGAACATAATAATAGGTCAGCCGATAAAACTCGGGACGGGAGACGTTGAGCTAATAGCGAATTTAGGGGTGAGGAAATGAGCGAAGTTGAGGATATCGTGAGAAGAGTGCTTAAGAGTGGTAAATATTATTTTGGGAGTAGAAAAACAATAAAGGCCCTTAAAAAAGGGGAGGCAAAAGCTGTAGTTGTATCGAAAAATTGCCCTGAGAAGTTTTTACAGGAGATAAAGAAATTCAACGTTCCTATATACGTTTTTGACGGTACAAACATGCAACTGGGAGAGTTCTGCGGAAAACCTTTCAGCATAGCTTCAATGGCCATACTCGAGATGTGATGGTTATGGAGATGAAGCTGTCTTCCGAAGAGATAAGATACTTGACACTTTTCGAAAATTTGACCGGAGCGAGCGTCAAGGACTGCCTTGTTTACGATGACAAAGTCATTTTTGTTGTAAAGAAGGGTGACATGGGACTAGCAATCGGAAAAGGGGGGATAAATGTTGACAGAGCTAGGGAACTTATTGGAAAGAAGATAGAAATAATTGAGCACTCAGATGATCCGGCAGAGTTCATTTCAAATATATTTAAGCCAATAAAGGTCAGCGTTAAAATACTCGAAAAAGGAAGTTCAAAAGTGGCACAGATCAGTGTTTCCCCAGATTTGAAGGGAATTGTCATAGGTAAAGGTGGCAAAAACATTAATAAAGCGAAAGAATTAGCTAAAAGGCATCATAACATTGATGAAATAGTGGTTAGGTGATGATATGGGTTACGGGCTGTTCGCAGCAAGGAAGATGATTGAAGTTAGGAAGAAGTTCAAATGGAGCCACAAGAAATACGTAAGGAGAGTTCTCGGTTTAGCTGAGAAAGCAGATCCACTAGAAGGGGCTCCAATGGCTAGAGGGATAGTTCTCGAGAAGATAGGAATCGAAGCAAGACAACCAAACTCGGGAATAAGAAAAGCAGTAAGAGTGCAACTAATAAAGAACGGAAGACAGATCACAGCCTTTGCCCCTGGAGATGGAGCGATAAATTTCATAGACGAGCATGATGAAGTCATCGTTGAAAAGATCGGAGGAAGGATGGGCAGAAGTATGGGAGACATTCCAGGCGTGAGGTACAAGGTAATAAAAGTAAACGATACAAGTCTCAAAGAACTTGTCAGAGGTAGAAAGGAGAAGAAGAGGAGATAAATATGCCATACGGATTTAAAGAGGAAGATTTATTGGTTTTCGGAAAGTGGAGCACTAAGGATATTGAAATCAAGGATCCGGCCCTTAAAAATTATATCTGCCTAACCCCAACTTTCACACTTCATACTCACGGGAGACATTTCTACCCATTTGGAAAGGAGAGAGTCTTCATCGTTGAGAGATTAATAAATAAAGTTATGAGAAAAGAGAGAAACACTGGAAAAAAGGTGTCAGCGTACAATATAGTAAGAGAAGCATTTGAGATAATAGAGAGAAAAACAAAAAAGAATCCGATCCAAGTTCTCGTCGATGCAATAGTAAACGCTGGACCCAGAGAAGAAGTTGTAAGGTTAAAATATGGCGGAATAGCTGTTCCAAAGGCAGTAGATACGTCAAGTTTGCGAAGAATCGATGTTGCACTCCGAAACATAGCCGAGGGTGCTAGGAGGATGGCTTTCAAGTCAAAAAAGAGCATTGCCTACTGCCTTGCTGATGAAATAATAGCAGCTGCAAACAATGACACGAAGAGTTATGCAGTTTCTAAGAAAGAAGAAGTGGAGAGAGTTGCGAAGTCGGCGAGGTGATTTCAATGACAAGAGCGAAGAAAATGGTTGAAAAAATGAGCGAACTGATGTGGAAAGTTGAGAAAATCAGAAATATAGGAATTGCAGCCCACATAGATCACGGAAAAACGACGCTCAGCGACTGTCTAATTGCAGGAGCGGGAATAATAAGCGAAGAGCTTGCCGGGCAACAGCTTTACTTAGATTACGATGAACAAGAAAAGGAGAGAGGTATAACGATAAATGCTGCAAATATTTCGATGGTTCACGAGTACAACGGTGAAGAGTACCTTATTAACCTCATCGACACACCCGGACATGTTGACTTTGGTGGAGAAGTGACAAGAGCGATGAGGGCTGTTGATGGGGTGATAATAGTAGTCGACGCTGTTGAAGGGGTAATGCCCCAAACAGAAACTGTCGTCAGACAGGCTTTGAGAGAGAACGTTAAACCTGTACTCTTTATAAACAAGATTGACAGACTGATCAAGGAACTCCAGCTTACTCCCCAGCAAATGCAGGAAAGGCTCATAAAGGTAATAAACGATGTAAACAGACTCTTAAAATCCGTAAGTCCGGATAAGTTTGCTGATTGGAGAATTGAAGTTGCAAAGGGTAATGTTGCATTTGGTTCAGCGCTTCAAAAATGGGCGATAAGTGTTCCCTCACAAAAAGTGACCGGAATTGGATTCAAGGAAGTCTATGAGTACCTAAAGAGGGGAGAAGTAAAGGAACTCTCAAAAAAGAGTCCGGCACATGTGGTTGTTTTAGACATGGTTGTTAGACATCTTCCTAATCCAATAGAAGCGCAGAAAGAAAAGATAAAAGTAATCTGGAAGGGAGATATCAACAGCGAAGTTGGAAAAACTATGGTAAACTGCGATCCAAAAGGCCCAGTTGTTATGATGGTAACAAAAATAGTGGTCGATCCTCAGGCAGGGGAAGTTGCGGTTGGTAGACTTTTCAGCGGAACAATTAAACCGGGTGTTGATCTCCATATAATTGATAGAAAATCCAGAAACAGAGTCCAGACAGTTGGCATCTTTATGGGGCCAAGAAGAGTTGAAGTTGAAGAAATACCAGCAGGAAACATAGTGGCAGTCGTTGGACTTAAAGATGCAATTGCAGGATCTACTTGCGCGGAAGTTGAAAAAATGGAACCGTTTGAAAGCTTAAAACACTACAGCGAGCCTGTTGTTACAATGGCCGTCGAAGCAAAGAATCCCAGAGATTTACCAAAGCTTGTAGAAGTGCTCAGGAAAATAGTCAGAGAAGATCCAACGTTGCGGTTAACTCTAAATGAGGAAACGGGGGAGCATCTGCTGAGCGGAATGGGAGAGCTACATCTCGAAGTAAAGATAGAGAAGATAAGGAGAGAATACGGCCTAGAAGTAGTTACATCCCCACCAATAGTTGTCTTCAGGGAAACTGTTACCATGACCTCACCCGTTGTAGAAGGAAAGTCGCCCAACAAGCACAACAAGTTCTACATAGTAGTCGAACCGCTACCAGCTGAAGTAATAAGACTATTCAGAGAGGGCGAAGTCGACTTCAAGATGGACAAGAAAGAGAGAAGGAAGAAGCTTCAAGAAGCTGGATTGGATGGCGAAGAAGCTGCCGGAGCCCTTGAGTTCTACGAAGGCAATTTGTTCTGCGACGTTACGAAAGGTATTCAGTACCTCAACGAAACAATTGAACTAATTTTAGAGGGTTTCAGGGAGGCCATGAGAGCGGGCCCATTGGCCAGAGAACCGTGCATGGGAATAAAGGTAAAGCTTGTAGACTGCAAGTTACATGAGGATGCCGTGCATAGAGGACCAGCACAGGTGATCCCAGCCGTTAGATCGGCGATATTTGCAGCGATCCTTCAAGCTAATCCTACTCTCCTCGAACCATACCAGAACATATACATAATGGTCCCGCAGACAATGATGGGGAATGCCACGAGGGAAATACAGGGAAGAAGGGGGCACATATTAGACGTGAAGATAGATGGAGAAATCGCGACACTGACTGCAAAAGCTCCTGTAAAAGAAATGTTTGGCTTTGCTGGAAGCATAAGAAGCGCAACGTCCGGAAAGGCTATCTGGAGTACTGAACACGCTGGCTTCGAAAAAGTTCCACCTAGCTTGCTAGAAGAATTCATTATGGAAGTTAGAAAAAGGAAAGGTCTAAAACTAGAGATACCAAAACCGGAGGACTTCCTTGCTTAGGGAGCTGAGCGAGAGAGAAAGGAAGGTTTTGAAAAATGCATTAAAATTTTTCAAATCCCTCGATTTTTTAAACGAGAAGAGAATAGTTATAAAAGGAAAGGAAATATTCGCTGTTTCTGAGGGGCTCTATGAATTTTTAAAGATGGGTATAGACTGTATTTTTGGAGTAAAGCTTGGAGAAATTGGAAAAAGGCTTAGATTGACACTCGAAGGATCATACTGGCTTATGAGAAATGAGGAGAAAAAGATTTGGGTAAATGAGAAAGGAGAAATGCTTTTCCTATATGGTAGAGATATATTTGCAGAATCCGTTACAAGAGTGGGAAAATTCGAACAAAACGAAATTGTTTTCGTTTGCAACAAGTTTAATGATATAATAGGGATAGGAAAAGCAAGATTCAGATCAGCAGAGATACCAAAACAAGAAAAGAATAAGATAGTGGTGGAAAATCTGATTGATAGAGGGGCTTATTTAAGGCATGAAAAAATTTACGAAGCTTTTTAATAAAAAAATTATTGCTGTGGGGCTAGCCTACTCAAAATCTTCTGATCGGTTATAACTCCGACTGGTTCCCCTTTGTCTGTCACAACCAGAATTCTAACGTTCTCATCTCTCATTAGTCTAATGGCCTCCCTTATCTTTGTATCCTTTTCAACTAATACTATTTTAGGTCTCATCACTTCCTCAATCTTTGCATTTAACTTTCCTTCAGAAACAGCCTTTGCAACATGGTCCAGTGTAAATATGCCTACAAATTTTCCGTCCTTCTTAACTGGAGCGCAGTATATCTGTTTTTCTGCTAAAAGCTTTGCTCCTTCAACCACGTTTGCATTCGCGTCAATGGATACTATCGGCGAGCTCATATGCTCTCCTACTGTATCCTTTGGCAGCGCAACAATTTTCTCAATGTCTACTATCACTGTACTCGCGGTATCGTCCCTCCCAACTACCTTTCCGGATATTATCAGCTCATTAACCGGAGTTGGACCGAACGTCACCTTGTCTCCTGGAACTATCTTTTTTACATCCCCTATCAATCTGACCCTCGCCTGACAGATCTCAGGATGCGAAATGGATGGCAAATCTATTTCCTCTACGGAAAGATCCTCCATCATTGTATCGTTGACAATTACGGGAACTAAAACGCTTTCTTCAGGCCTAGTTATCGATAATAACTCATAAGCTTTGGCCGTTGGTCTATACCCTCCTTTTGGTCCGGGAACTCCTTCTACAAGTCCCAACGCTCTTAAAGCCTGCATTTGATTTCTTACCGTCCCCGGATTTCTGTTTATAAGCTCTGCAATTTCTTCACCTTTTATCGAACTCCCCATTTTCTTTCTATACAATGTTATCAAAGCATAGAGTATATCCTTTTGAATTTGGGTCAATTCGAGCTCCATTTTAACCACCTCCAAATTCTAAATGTTTTGTATTGTGCGTTTAAGATATTTATAATTTACTCTTGCCACC
>CAYXCK010000006.1:0-29705 GCA_964463575.1 uncultured archaeon | reverse complement strand
CGTTGGCAAAATACTGAGGAGGGTGCTAAAGGAGGAGGAAGCGAAGAAAAAGTAATACATCATCCAAAATTACCTGCCTAATATCATTATCCTGAATCTGTCTGCAGCTCTTGCTACCGAATTTGCAATGTATCCCAAATGAACTACCCACGCCTCCATCAGATGAACATCCAATGGATGAAGATCTTCAGAGTTAAATAGAAGAGTGTGAAGCCCAATTTGAATCTCATCGCATTCGTGCTCAATTTTTTCAATTATTTTAACATGCTCCATTGCCCTTTCTATTTCTTTCTTATCAAATGAGGATTCCAATAGACTACTAAAATGGGCTATCATCTCCTCGTACTCATTTATGCATTCCATTATCTTTGCAAGGAGAACATCGAATTCGAACATAATTTTATCTTTAATTTTCATTTTCCTGAAAGTAAGCATGTGCCCAACGTGCTCACAGTTGTTTATTATTTCATCTTGAACCTTCAGAAATTCGAGCAAATCGTGTCTATCTACTGGGAGCATTAGCGATCTACTCAGTTTCATCCTTATTTCTTCTTTTATTTTATCTGCCTCGCTTTCAAGTTCATCGATTTCATCTCTAAGCCTCTCAACAGATGAAAAATCGCACCTTCTATAAGCTTCGAACTGTTTCTGAAGCAAACCGAGAGCTCTTCCGCAAAGTATCGCATGCTGCACTAGCGGTTTGAACGGTGAGTATCCGAAGACTTCGGTGACAGACCTAAAGAACTTCATAGGGAGACCACCATAATGGAGTAAAGTCCGATGGATAAAAACATCGCTACCGGCAACGTTAAAAACCAGCTGAGTATGATTTTATAAACAATTCTCAAATTAACACTTGCCAAGCCTCCAGCCAATCCAACACCAATGACGCTTCCAACAAGAGTGTGAGTTGTTGATATTGGCAAGCCAAGAGCTGATGCTGACAGTACAGTTGTAGCAGTCGCAAACTCAGCTGAAAACCCTCTGGTGTACGTCAGCTCAGTAATTCTTTCCCCCACCATTTTTATCACTCTATAACCCCAAGTGGCAACACCTATTGCAATCCCGATTCCCCCGAAGATAAGAATTTCTCTGGGAATTTCGTAGTATCCGGCTGCGCTATAACCGAAAATCGGTGCCAGAGGTGCTACGGCATTCGCCACATCATTGCTTCCGTGTGCAAAGGCAACATAGGAAGCTGTAAAAACTTGGAGATATCTGAAAACACCTTCAACTTTCTTTGATCCAAATTTTGAGAGAAGAATATTCCTTATAAGTAAAAATACAAAAAAAGCTAAAATTGCGCCTACTATAGGTGAAATGAGCCAGCTTAGCATTATTCTAAATACTTCTGACCATTTTATCATCTCGACCTTTAAATGTCCCTGTGATGCTGCCGCAATGCCAAAGCCGAGAACAGCACCAACTATCGAATGGGTTGTGGAGATGGGTAAATGCATGTAGGTTGCAATTGTTATCCAAACACCGGCAGACAGCAAGGCTGCAATCATTCCATACACAACTAGGTGCGGTTCAAGAATTTCGATAGGTACAATTCCCTTCGCTACTGTTTTTACGACGTTTTTTCCAAAAAGAGATGCTCCAAGGAATTCTAGTATTGCACAGAGAATTACTAATTGCCTCAAAGTAAGCGCCCTGCTACCGTATGATGTTGCCATTGAATTTGCTGCATCATTTGCACCTATGTTCCATGCTACATAAAAAGATACGATAAGCGCAAAAATTATAGTAGGATCCATAAAATAAGAAGAAATACGCTTATAAAACTTTTTGATTTCTCGTTTCATGCAAAAGTTATTTGCTGTGATAAGTGAAAGTCTGAAGGATCTTTACGATCAAAAAAAAGTAGAAAAGTTCATCGATGCTATAGATGGATCTAAAAGGATATTCTGCTCAGGAATCGGACGAAGCGGACTTGTCGCTAGAGCCTTTGCGATGCGTCTGATGCACCTTGGATATGAAGCCTATGTTATCGGAGAAACCATAACACCAAGAATTGAAGTCGGCGATCTTTTAATTGCAGTATCTGGTAGCGGTGAAACGCCGATAATAGTTGCCCTTGCAAAGAAGGCCAAAGAGATAGGGGCGAGGGTAGTTGCTGTAACTTCAAAAGCGGATTCGAGCATTGCAAAGATTGCAGATTTGACAATAGTGCTGAAAAGCAAGTTTGGCAAAGAGATATCGAAATTTGCACCCCTTGGAACGCTTTTTGAGATAACGGCGTTAATCTTTTTAGATGGCATTGTGGCTGAGATAATGGAAAAAAAGAATATCTGTGAAGACAACCTAGCAAGAAGACACAGCATAGAGAACGAGGTGGGATTATGATAGAATTGATAAAAAAGCTCAGTAATGCTCATGGGGTCAGCGGATTTGAAGAAGAGATAAGAGAAGTTATAAAAGAGGAAATTGAAGACTTTGCAGACGAAATAAAGATTGACAATTTCGGAAACCTTATAGCAACCAAAAACGGAAAAGATTTGAGCCTAATGATATCTGCCCACATGGATGAGATCGGATTTGTGGTTAAAAAAATAGATGAAAAAGGTTTCATAAGATTTGCCCCTATTGGTGGCTGGTTCTCGCAAATTGCTTTAGCCCAGAGAGTTATCCTTTATGGGAAAAAGAAAATCTACGGTGTAATAGGATGCAAACCGCCGCATGTCATGAAGGAAGAAGAAAGAAAGAAAGCTATCGAAATCATCGAGATGTTCATAGATGTTGGGGCCAGAAACAGGGAGGAGGTTTTGAACCTCGGAATAAACGTTGGAACTCCAATTGCGATAGACAGGGAAGTCGTCGTGCTTGCAAACGATAGAATCTCTGGGAAAGCCTTCGATAATCGTGTGGGATTGGCAGTTGCTATAGAAAGCTTCAAGAACTGCAAGAATTCAGCAACTGTCCATCTAGTTGCAACTTCTCAAGAAGAAGTTGGATTGAAAGGTGCTAAGGTTTCAGCGTACAAATTGGAACCAGATGTTGCGATTGCAGTCGATTCATGTCCCGCCACGGATTTTCCTGGGAGCGAAGCAGTTCATATGGATGTTGCTCTCGGAAAAGGGCCTGTGATAACTATCGTAGACGCATCTGGCAGAGGTTTAATAGTCTCACAAAGGATCCTAACATGGCTAAAAGAGACAGCAGAAAAAAATGGGGTACCATACCAGCTGGAAGTTGCAGAAGGTGGTACTACTGATGCCACAGCTATAAGTTTGACAAAGGAGGGTATCCCTTCGGGCGTTATAAGCATTCCGGCAAGATACATTCACAGCCCCGTAGAAATCGTGGACCTGAATGACGTCAACTGGGCCGTTAAATTGGTCACGAAATCCATCGAGAGTGTGGGAGATTACTTCAGGGTGGAGAAATGAGGATCTGGATCATTGGTGCATATGGTATAGTTTCAACAACGGCAATGGTAGGTGCAAAAGCGATAGAGAAGGGACTGGTAGAAAATACTGGATTAATAACTGCAATGGAACCTTTTAATGAAATAGAGAGAATAATTCCCTTCAGATTCGATTTTGGAGGGCACGAGATAAGACTGTTACCGAATGCTTTTGTTGCCTGCAGGGAGCACTGGGAGCTAAACAGACATTTTGATTTCGAACTGCTGAACGCCGTGAAAGATGATCTTGAGAAAATCTCAGCTTCCAAAGGAACTGCCCTAAACTGTGGCCCAGGGATAAAAGAACTGGGTAAAATTCACACACTAGAAGATGAAGGGCTGAGTCTCAAGGAGATAGTTAAAAGACTGATGAAAGACATGAAGAGCTTCGCTGACGACGAGACAGTTGTAATAAACGTAGCATCAACAGAACCGCTACCGAAGCTTAACGAGAAATTCCACTTCAGTGTGGAAGGATTTGAAGAAATGATAGACAGAGATGTCAAGGAGTTTGCAACAGCTAGTATGCTATACGCATATTCAGCAATTAAACTGGGATTGCCATACGCAAACTTCACACCGAGTGTAGGATCTTCAATTCCTGCTTTAAAGAAACTCGCTGAAGACAAGAACGTTCCCCATGCGGGAAATGATGGAAAAACTGGTGAGACCTTAGTTAAAACTACCATCGCTCCGATGTTTGCATACAGAAACTTGGAGGTCGTTGGGTGGATGAGCTATAACATATTGGGTGATTTTGACGGAAGAGTTTTATCTGCAAAAGAGAATAAAGAAAGCAAAATAATGAGCAAAGATAAGGTTTTAGAAAAAATTCTCGGCTATTCTCCGTTCAGCATAACAGATATAGCATTTTTCCCAAGCCTAGTTGATAATAAGACCGCTTTTGATTTCGTTCACTTCAAGGGATTTCTTGGAAAACTTATGAAATTCTACTTCATCTGGGATGCTATAGATGCAATAGTAGCTTCACCTCTAATACTCGACATAGCAAGGTTTTTGCTCTTCGCAAAGAAAAAAGAGGTTGGAGGGGTAGTTAAAGAACTTGCCTTCTTCTTCAAGAGTCCAATGGAATGCGAAATTATGAACACCCATGAACAGTTCCAGATACTTAAAAAGTGGTTCCTTCAACTTGCCAAAGCGTAAGCCTGCTCCCTGAATTTTGCAATCAGTTTTAACTTCTTTTCACTGTCTGCTAAAGCGTGTTCTAGGACTTCTTCTATTCTTGAAACTGGAATTATCTCAATTCTCCCCTCATGTTCAGCATCGAGTAGGACGTCATCTATGTTTCCTTTCGGAATTATTACCTTTCTAAGTCCAGCCTGAATTGCCGCCTCGATTTTTTGTGTCACGCCCCCGACCGGTAAAACGTCACCACGAACCGAAAGACTCCCGGTCATTGCAACCGATTGATCTACTGGAATCCCCTCTATTGCTGAAATTACAGCGGTAGCTATGCTTATACTTGCAGAATCCCCTTCAACCCCCTCATAGGTCCCAACAAACTGGATGTGTATGTCGTAGTTCGAGGTATCCTTTCCTATTATCCTCTTTATTATCGCAGATACGTTCATTACGGCCTCTCTAGCAATTTCTTGTAGTCTGCCGGTTGCAATAACCTTTCCCTCCGACTTACTCATCGCCGGAGTCACTTCAGCTATTATCGGCAAAACTATTCCAGCAGTTTCTCCGATAACGGCTAGACCATTTACTCTTCCAATTTCGTATCCCTCGGTTAAGAAAAGTCTGTAATCTTTCCTTCTTTCTATATATTTATCAGCAAGTTGCTCTTCGATCGTTTTTGCAATCTTTTTTGCTTTTAAAACATGCTCAAGCCTTACAAGATTTGATCCTTCGCTCTTTGCTATGTCTCCAGCTGTTCTTATCAATCCACCGAGCTCTCTTAATCTCAAAGTAAGATGGTTTCTTCTCCCAGCCCTCCTCATCGCTTCCCTTATAATTTCAGCAACAGCATATTTGTCAAAATGCGGGATCTTGCCATCTTTTACTACTTCCTGTGCTACAAATCTTACGAGCTTTTGTCTGTTCTCAGGTGTATCTGGCATCGTATCGTTCATGTAAATTTCGTAACCGTAACCTTCAATTCTGCTCCTCAATGCAGGATGCATACCCATCAAAGCATCGAGATTTCCCGCTGCGACCAGTATAAAATCACATGGAACTGGTTCTGTCCTCACCATTGCTCCGCTACTTCTCTCACTCTGCCCGGTTATTGGGAACTTCTTATCCTGCAAAGCGGTCAGAAGTTTTTGCTGTGACTCTATCGTGAGAGTGTTTATTTCATCAATATAGAGGACTCCCTTATGAGCCCTGTGAATCGCACCTGCTTCAACTCTTTCATGAGCAGGAGTTTCAAGACCACCGCTCTGGAAAGGATCATGTCTAACATCACCAAACAAAGCACCCGCATGTGCGCCTGTTGCATCCTCAAATGGGGCTGTTTTTCTCTCGGAGTTATCAACAAGAAGTTTCGGAACATTTCTTTCTTCTCTTGGCACAAAGTACCTTGCAACCATTAGAAGGAGGATGGCAGCTATTAGTCCCCAAATAAAGTTCGCAGGATTTGTTATAATTGTATATAGTATTACAAGCATTACCAACGAAAAGATCATGAAATTCCTAGCTTGGGCTTTTTTCATCGCTTCCTGTTTATAGGCTTCAACTATTTCCTTCCCTTTCCCAGCCGGAACAACCTTTATTTTTGGTTGATTTGGATCCTGCGAATTTGGATAGACAAGTATATCTTCCAGTTCTTCCTTTGGAAGAAGTTCTGCCATGGCCTTTGCTAGCATCGACTTTCCCGTCCCTGGGGAACCTATGAGCATCACGTGTCTTTTCTGTACCGCAGCCTTTTTTATTGCCTCAACTGCATGATCTTGGCCTATAACTTGGTCTATCAGTCTCTCGGGGACCTTTATCTGACTCGTGTCCTCAAAATCCAATCCTCCTAGCAACGCCCTTACGTCTTCCATTTTTGAAATATAATACACATTCTCCTTAAATATTTATCCCACCTTACACAACTTCAAAAACCATACCTCAAGTTTTAAACACCTCTCAGCTTCACATTCCAAGTCCAAGCAACCATAGCAAGGCGGAAGCTTTGTGACTTGCTCCATCCTATCCATTATCGTCTTTAAATCCAGCTTCTCCTCTTCTGCTTTCCTCTCTTCAAACTTTGCCGAGACTATCTTAAATGTTTTTACACCATCTACTACCACTTCCACCCTTTTTATTAGACCTTCCTTCTCTAGTTTTCTGAGAATCCTAGAACACTTGCTACTGTCTATTTTCAGCTCTTTCCAGAGATCTTTCTGCAAAATTTCTCCTTTCTCCTCAAGTATTTTCAAAATTTCTTCACGGGTATCAACAATCTGAAAGTCTGTCATTCAGGTCTTATTAAAACTACATTGTTTCCTCTGAGGATTATATTCCCTAGGTTCCTTATTTTTTTATCGCCCTTGCATTCAGTCGCGTTTGTGAGAAAAAGGTTCATGTACTCATCCACTCCTTCCAGTCTTCCAACCAACTCGTTTTCCTCGCCTTTCATTTCAACCCTGATCGTTTTTCCGAGCAATGATTTTACCATTTGATTCGGAAGCATCTCTTACACCTCCGAAGTGGAAAAAAGTATATCAACAACATATAAAAGCTTTGCTAATGATCCTTGTAACTGGTGGTGCTGGTTTCATAGGTAGCCATTTAGTCGACAGACTCGTCGAGATGGACAGAGTGATTGTTTTGGACAATCTTTCAAGTGGAAAGAGAGAGTTTCTAAACAAAGAAGCCGAATTTTTTCTGGTAGATTTAGCAAAGGATGATCTCTCAGATTATCTGAAAAGAGCCGACGAAGTATGGCATCTAGCGGCAAATCCAGACGTCAGAATCGGTTTTGAAAAACCCGAAGAAATTTATAAAAATAACATTCTCGCAACTTTTAGACTTTTAGAGGCAATGAGAAAGTTCGGGGTTAATAAAATCATTTTCACTTCTACTTCGACTGTATATGGAGAGGCAAAAATTATCCCAACTCCCGAAGAATATCCACCGCATCCAATAAGCATTTATGGCGCTTCAAAGCTTGCATGCGAAGCCTTAATAGAATCTTACTGCCACACATTCGGAATTACTGCCTATATTTACAGGTTTGCTAATGTAATAGGAAAAAGGAGTACCCACGGGGTAATTTACGACTTTATAAGAAAGCTAAAATCAAATCCAAACGAGCTAGAGATTCTTGGAAACGGAGAACAAAACAAGTCTTACATATACATAGATGACTGCATAGACGCCATGTTCACCGGATTAAAAGCTGACGAGTCCATAAATATCTTTAACATTGGCAGCGAAGATCAAATAAAAGTTAAAAGAATTGCCGAAATTGTCTGCGAAGAGATGAATTTGAATCCTGTTTTTAAATTCACAGGAGGAGATAGAGGTTGGATCGGAGATGTACCAGTAATGCTTCTCTCGATAGAAAAGTTGAAAAAATTGGGATGGAAACCAAAATACAGAAGTGAGGATGCAGTAAGAAAGGCCGTTAGAGATTTACTAGATAAAAAGTACTGAAAATATGACTGCAAAAATTCCGGTCAGAAATATTCCATCAAAAGTCCCAGCTCCACCTATGCTAACGATACCATAACCAACTTTTTCTATGTCCTTAAGATGCAATATATCCGCCCCAAAAAGAGCAGATAAAACACCTATCGCGAAAGATACTTTCGGTAACAAAATTGTTGAGGCATTTGAAATTACTAATGCCAAGAAAGCAACTAATGTAGCTACCAAAGGTGGCAAAAACATAGGTACGACGATTCCAACTCCAGGAATGGGCCTAGAGAAAGCATAAATTATAAATGATGAAAGCAAAAATGAACCAAGAAAGACGATGAAGGGTATCGAATTAATTATATCATAAAGTACTTTAAAGGCCAAAATGGCCGGGATTACACAACCACCTAGGTTTACTGCGATGGTTAGATTTTTTCTACTTCTTATAGTATAGATAATACCAAAGATCTCATATCTCCTTACCACCTCAACCCCCTTTTTTTCAAATAGAGGAATATTTACAAGACTTCCTATAACGATCATAGCGAAAATAATTAGAGCTTTTTCGCTCTCAATTCCAAAAATGATCCCAAAAACAGCTGAGCCCGCAAAAACAAAAAAAATTAGAAAAGGTAAGACTACCAGTATCAGAAACAGAGGAAAAATTACTGGGGGAAAAACGTAATCCTTCACATTCTCAGCTTCCCTTTGTCAACCACTATATAGTCCTTAAGTGAAGTTACAGCAGTAAACGGTATTATATACATATTTTCTTCTTTTCTAAGCTCCGGGATTTCATTCAGCGGTTTAACTATTAAGTTAACCAAAGCTCCTGTTTTGAAATCGACCGTTATGTTGTAGAGAGCACCTACTACTGTCCCATCTGTCAAAACAACTGTTTTCCTCGAAAGACTCCTTACCGGTATTCTCATTTCCATCCCTCTAATTTTTTAAACCTAAAACGAATATAAAAATTTTGCTCTACTCTGCCCGCTTCTTTGTCATTTGAATGAAAACGTCTTCAAGAGTTGGCTTTTCGATTCTAGCAGAAGTTATCTCCACGCCTTCTTTAATCGCTGAAGAGATTATCTCCGGAAGAATCCTGTTTCCCTCCTTTGTATAAATGCGAAGAGTGTTTCCAGAGAGAACATATCTATAATTTTCCAATAGCTCTTTTAATTTCTCAAATCCTATTCCTTCAAGTATTATAACACTCTCCGCCAGATTTATAAGCTTTTTAGGCTCTTCTAACGCAATTATCTTGCCCCTGTTCATTATTGCAACCCTGTCACAGAGTCTTTCAGCTTCATCGATGTAGTTTGTGTTAAGAACTATCGTTGTATCTTTCCTAGCTTCTGCTATATAATCCCATATTTTTCTCCTAGTTATCGCATCCAAACCTAAAGTTGGCTCATCTAAAAAAAGAACTTCCGGAGAATGTATCAAACCTCTCGCAATCTCAAGACGCCTTTTCATTCCCCCGCTGAATTTTTTTACAACAGTATCAGCGTTATCACTCAATCCTACAAGTTCAAGAACTTCTGCAATTCTTTTTTCTCTTTCTTTCTTCTCCATCCCATAAAGCCTTGCATGGAAGTCCAAATTCTCTCTAGCTGTCAGCTCAAGATCTAGCGTTGTTTCTTGAAAAACAATTCCTATCTTTTTCCTAACGTTAGAAGCTTCTCTAACGATGTCATAACCCGCAACACTTGCCTTCCCCTTTGTTGGTTTGAGAAGGGTTGCCAAAATCATTACAAGCGTCGTCTTTCCAGCTCCATTCGGACCAAGTATTCCAAATATTTCTTCCTTGTTAACTTCAAAGCTCACTTCATCAACTGCGCGGAATTTTCCAAATTCTTTAACGAGTCTTTCAACTGTTATCACAGAAAAAACTTTTATCGCCAAATTAATAACTTTCACGGAAAAGGTGCTAGAATATGGATCCATTTATAGTATTCTGGGAACTCACTAGAGCCTGCAAATTGGCTTGCAAACACTGCAGAGCAAAAGCTGTGACAAAAAGGCATCCGGAAGAGTTAACAACTCAAGAGTGCTTTAAGATACTCGACGAAATAGCTTCATTTGCCAAACCGCTAATAATTTTCACCGGTGGAGATCCACTGATGAGGGAGGATTTGGTTGATATAGTCTCGTACGCTGCAGAGAGGTTCAGAGTTTCAATTGCTTTTAGTGGGACTGAGCTTGCAACGCTAGACAAATTGAAGGAATTAAAGGATGCCGGAGTTTCAAGAATAGCTATCAGTATAGATGGCCTAGAAAAGACGCACGACGAAATAAGGGGTATAAAAGGGACATTTAAGAAAAGCCTAGAAGTGATTGAAAACGCAAAGAAAATTGGCCTGCCGTTTCAGATAAACACCACAGTGACAAAAAACAATATAAGAGAGCTTCCTGAAGTTTCAAAGCTCTGTATGAGCCTTGGAGCGGAGATGTGGGATGTTTTTTTCCTTGTCCCAACTGGAAGAGCGAAAGCTGATATGATGCCTAATGCTCAAGAATTTGAAGACATTCTTTGCTGGCTGTACGATCTGAAACACCTTATGAATGTCAAAAGCTCCGCAGCCGTCCATTTCAGAAGAATAGAGAAAATGAGAAATGAAGGAATCATGCCAAAAGTCAGCGGGCTATACTATGACCTCCTAAAAGAAATAGATGGTCTGAAACCGAAAAAAGTTGAGTTTTCTGAAAAAAGAGCTTATGTTACAGACGGAAGGGGAATGTTTTTTATAAGCCATACGGGAGAGATCTATCCCAGTGGATTTCTTCAAATTCCTGCTGGAAATGTAAGAAAAGGAAAGATCGAAGAAATTTACAGAAAATCTGAAATCTTCGTCAAACTAAAGGACCCGAACAACTTGAAGGGTAAGTGTGGTATCTGCGAATTCAGATACATTTGTGGAGGTAGTAGAGCTAGAGCCTACGCACTAACAGGTGATTATCTTGCAGAAGAGCCCTGCTGCGTCTACAGACCAAAGAGTTAGTGTTGTTCTCCCAGCCTACAATGAAGCAAAAAGACTGGAAAATGCTGTTAGGAAAGTTGAAGAGTACCTAAAGAAGTTGGGGTACGATTACGAAATAATCATAGCCGAGGATGGGTCAACAGATGGTACTGACGAAATTGCAAGACGCTTGGCAAGAGATAACCCCAGAATTAGGCACATCCATTCCGATGAAAGGCTGGGTAGGGGAAGAGCTTTAACAAGAGCATTTAAAGAAGCAAAGGGGAATATAGTTGTTTACATGGACGTCGATTTGTCCACAGACTTGGAACATTTGAAAGAATTGATTAATGCAATTCTGGATGGCTATGATGTGGCAACAGGTTCGAGATTGGTTGAGGGGAGTAAAACAAAGAGACCCCTAAAGAGGGATATAGCATCGAGGGGTTACAACTTCTTAGTCCGCTTGCTTCTTCGTTCGAAGATTCATGATCATCAATGTGGCTTTAAGGCCTTCAGGAAGGATGCAATATTGAAGATTTCAGAAAAAGTAAGAGATACGCACTGGTTCTGGGATACGGAAACTCTTGTAGTCGCTCAGAGGCTTGGATATAGCGTCAAGGAGATCCCAGTTAGATGGGTTCATGGAGGGGATACCAAAGTCAGATTCGGAAAAGATGTGTTGTACATGTTCTCTCAAATTATTAGAATGTTTCTAGAAGACATAGCAAGAAGTAGAAAGTTCTACGCTTTTGCAACTTTGCTAGCAATAGTGTTGCTCACCTTTTTGACTCTCACAACCGGATTATCGAATTTCCTCACAACTCTTTCTCTGATAAATCCAGAATTCTTGATCTCTGCATCTATAATATATTTTTTATCTTTTATAATTAGAGGATATAGATTCCATTACCTAATGAAAAGAATTGGCGAAAACAGTTCATTAAAAAAAGCAATATTGGCGGTTAACATTGGACAAACGGTCAATGTTATAACTCCCGTAAGGCTGGGAGACCTCGCAAGGGCTTATGTATTCAAAAAATACGGAATTCCATACACAGCATCTCTTGGAGGAATTGCAGCGGAGAGATCATTCGATATTCTTTCTATAGGTCTCATAGCTCTCTTTTTCTCTATATACTTAGGAACAAGAAATGTAGAAACTTACTATGCAATCGCATTTGCTATTCTGATGCTTTTCTTGATTCTGTTTCTCTCAAGAATGAAGAACCTTCTGGGCAAAATCATGCAAAAGGCCCGGATTATTCTGAGTCCAGCCAGTTCCATTAGTGTTTTTTTACTTTCCATTTTAATCTGGCTTTGCGATATTATTGTATGCTACTTAATTTCCGCAAGCTTTGGAATTAGCATCGCATTAGTCGCGCTCGCGGTTGCAATTGGAAACATAGTCAAGGCAATTCCGATAACACCCGGTGGAATAGGGACATACGAGCTCGCAGTAACTGCTGTTATTTCTCTTCAAAACCCTTCCTCCGCGTTTGCAATTGCCTTTGCTGACCATTCACTCAAAAATCTTGCAACAATTGTTCTTGGTTTCTTTTCACTTTCAGCAACAAATCTGACTTTGAAAGAGGTGAAGAGTTGATTGAACCCATCACCTTTTACATTTTTTCTCTTTTAATATCCATCCCGCTTACGAGGTTCTTCAAATTTCCAATTTCGAGATTTGCATCCGTTCTTATCCTAACAACCATATCTTTCTTCCTCGCTCATTTTATGAGCTTTAAAATAGCCTTTTTACTCGCCATTTTAATACTGTTACTTCCCATTTTTGGGTTCAAAAGATTTGAGCTAAAGCTTGATGAATCTGAGATAGTATTTGCTGCCGTATTCGCATTTTTTTCTATTCTTAGATTCATAGATCCGAGCATATTTGATTCTGAGAAATTTATGGATCTAGCAATTATAAATTCCATCCTAAAATCCCCCTCACTTCCGCCAAACGATCCTTTTCTTGCGAATGCAAAATTCGACTGCTATTACTACTTTGGACACACACTGGGGGCCTCCATAGTCCTTCTATCTCTATCTACTCCGGAAATCGGATATAACATAGTTGTCGCCTCTCTTCCTGCTTATACAGCATCGCTAATCTATGGAATTTTCAGGGAAAACAAAAGATTCGCACTGATCGCCGTTGTTTTAACAATCTTCGCCGGAAACCTTTATGCTTTTATTGACTTAATTTCTCGCCCTCTCACGCTAGATTATCTTTACTACTGGAATTCCACACGAATCATAGAAGGGGCCATCACCGAGTTTCCCTACTTCAGCTTCATTCACGCAGATTTGCATGCCCATGTCTTTGCAATTCCAATAAAGGTCTTTCTAATAGCTTTACTACTCGAAAAAATCTATTTCTTGCTACCAATTGCTTTATTTGCAATTTTTGCCACAAATCCATGGGATTTTCCATTTTCTTTCCTTTTAACGGCACTTTTTTCAGCATTCCATCGGGAGAAAAACCCAATAATTTATTCCATCATATCTCTGATTCCAATTGCGTTTTATTACGGATCTATGAACCTACCAAAAGTCAATATTTTCTTCTCTATCGAAAAAACCAATCTAATCCAATTCCTTTACTATTCCGCAACAATTCTGGCACTTGCATTCATCGCTTTGGGAAAAAGAGCTATTTATTTGGTTCCTATTTCTATACCGCTCTATATTTTATCTCCAATATTGCCATTGCTTATTCCGCTCTCTGTAGCATCGCTAATCACGAGAGACAAAAGTGCTGCACTAATTTTTACTGGAACATTGGCGTTCCTCATACCCGATTTTTTGACCATAGACTCAAGAATGAACACTATTTTCAAGTTTTACTTAATTGCTTGGATTTTCATATCGATTGGAGCCCTAATAAAACTTAAAGACATGCAAAACGGAAAAAAGAAGCTATTAATTGGTATTATACTCCTTATCAGCCTTTCCTACCCTCTAGCAGCCACGCCTATCCGTTATCATTCCGCAACATTCAGTTTTGATGGTATGAAATTCACTGAAACTTTCGATGAATATGAGGCCCTAGAATGGCTAAAAAAGAGGGAAGGTATAGTGATAGAAGAGGGATGCACGCACGGGATTTTATGTGGATACAGTTACGGCGGAAGAGTTGCAGTTTTTACAGGAAATCCTGCTGTAATCGCATGGACGAATCACGAGTTACAGTGGAGAAGGGATTACGAGATCATATCTGAAAGAGCAAAAGATGTCAGGGATTTCTTTTCTTTCAGCAATTGCGAGGATATGAGAAGAATTGTCAAGAAATACAACGTATCCTACATTTTTATAGGCCACGAGGAGAGGAAATTCTT
Organism: uncultured archaeon; assembly: GCA_964463575.1. GTDB lineage: Archaea > Halobacteriota > Archaeoglobi > Archaeoglobales > Archaeoglobaceae > WYZ-LMO2. The sequence goes on along the minus strand of CAYXCK010000006.1, from coordinate 15,402 downwards.
CTCCATTGATGATGAAAGCTTCGAGAAATGCTTTTATAAGGTATTTGATAACGGTAAAGTGAAAATCTTCAGCGTTGAAAAAGACGAAAATTTAAAAAAACCAGAATGATTTTATTTAAGGGCTCGTAGCTCAGCGGTAGAGCGCCGCCTTCGCGAGGCGGAGGCCGCGGGTTCGAATCCCGCCGAGTCCAGTAATTTGTTTTTGATGTTATTTTCTTCGTTATCGCTTTAGAAACAATCGGTTTCGATTTCCTATCTTATTAACTGTAGGAATATTCACAATGTTAAAGTTTCCAAATATTTATATATCCTAGCTAGCTCACATAATTCATGAAAACTATAGAGCAAATAAATGAGAAAATCAGAGAAGGTAGTGTCTGTGTTGTTAGTGCCAAGGAAATGAAGGACATAGTTTCAGAACTCGGCCCCGAAAAAGCTGCTAAGGAAGTTGACGTGGTTACAACAGGAACATTCGGGGCAATGTGTTCTACGGGTGTTTTCATCAACTTTGGACATTCCGACCCACCCATAAAATTCAGAAGAGCTTGGCTTAACGATGTCGAAGTTTACACAGGATTAGCCGCAGTAGACGCTTTTTTGGGTGCAACCAAGCCCTCAGAAACGAGAGAAAATTACGGAGGAGCACATGTTATCGAAGAACTTGTTTTTGGAAAGGAAGTTGAACTCAGAGCTATTGGTTTTGGAACAGACTGCTATCCGAGAAAAGAAATAGAGACTGCAGTCTCTCTTGAAGATGTAAACCAAGCAGTGATGGTAAATCCCAGAAACGCATATCAGAGATACAGAGCTGCGACAAATTCTTCTGACAAAGTCTTAAGAACATATATGGGAACTCTGCTTCCAAACTACGGTAACGTGACTTTTGCGGGAACAGGTGAGATTTCTCCACTGAACAACGATCCTGAGTTTAGAACAATAGGTGTTGGAACCAGGATATTTCTGTGCGGTGCAAAAGGCTATATTATCGGCGAGGGGACCCAGCACTCTCCGCCTTTCGGAACACTTATGGTTAAGGGGAATTTGAAGGACATGAAGGCAGAATTTCTAAAAGCTTGTTATTTCCCCGGCTATGCTCCATCAATTTTTCTGGGCATCGGAATTCCAATCCCAATTCTGGACGCTGAAATTGCAAAGTCAACTGCTATTAGAGATTGGGAAATAAAGACGACGATAATCGACTTCGGGATTCCGAGAAGGGATCGACCTGTTGTCAGGGAAGTCACGTATGCTGAACTAAAAAGTGGTAAAGTTGAGATAAACGGAGAGGAGGTACGAGTTTCGCCGCTTTCGAGCTTTTATATGGCAGAAAAAGTCATGAAAGAGCTAAAGAAGATGATAGAGAAAGGAGAATTTCTACTCAGCTTGCCAGTTGAGAGGCTAAAAGGTAAGGAATCATTCAAGCCAATGAAACAGAAGGAGATAAGGATCGTGAAAGAGTTTATGACCAAGGCTATAACAATAAGAGAAGATTCAAGGATCGAAGATGCTGCAATGCTAATGATAAACAAAAACGTGAATCATCTGCCAGTCGTTGATGATGAAGGAATTCTGAAAGGAATCGTGACTTCCTGGGATATAGCAAAGGCTGTCACAAAAGGAGCAAAGATAGTAAGAGATGTTATGACGAGAGAAGTTATAACCGTTTTTCCAGAAGAACCAATAGCAATAGCGATTTCAAAACTCGAGAAATACGATATCTCTGCCCTGCCCGTTATAGATACAAAGAGGAGGGTTTTAGGGATAGTGACAAGTGAGACTATAAGCAAAATGCTGGGGGTGTAAAAATGCTCCTGCAGCTTCTTTTCGATTCCAAAACAGTTAGAGAACCTATAATATCTAGAGTTGCCATAAAAACTGGGGTTCCAATAAATATCCTCAGAGCAGACGTTGGAGCAAGAAGGGGAGAGATTATAGTAGAAGTCCCAGATGAAAAATCTAAGGAAATAGAGAGACTCTTTACTGAGATGGGTGTTGAAGTCCATGAAGTTACGAGAACGATAGCAAGAAACGATAACTGCGTTCACTGCGGGCTTTGTGTAAGCATTTGCCCAACAGAAGTCTTTGGACTGAATGAAGAGATGAAAATAGAGATTAAAACTGAAAAGTGCATTCACTGCAGTGCTTGTATAAAAGTTTGCCCAACTATGGCTCTATACTTTCCTATTTAACAACATTTCCAGATAGGATAGCCTTATACTTTCCTCTCTAGAATAGCCTAAAAAAGCAGCTATTTCAAATATTTTTTCCTTCTCATCCAGTTCTTTCACTTCGATTTCTAAAAAGTTTCCAAGATCTTCCACAAAGTCAACACAAATGATGGCTCCATTCATTTCGTAAATCCTTCTTCTTTTTCTAACAGTTCCAAATTTTCTGAAACCCAACTTCTCCAAAAGCTCCAGTGCATTTTCAAAGCTGTCAACAACTAAATTCACTTCCTCTCTAGATTTCGTATCTTTGTCGATTTTGGGACCCTTGTAAGTCATCTTTATTTTCTTTTCAACTCTAAGTCTTAGCACCTCATCCGTCTTTGCAAAATCTCTACAAGGATGATTAAAGTATAAATCAAATTCTTCCTTCTCCTCCAAAAACCTAGCAAATTTTTCAACTTTCTCAAAAACCCCTTCCTTCAACCTAAACTTCGCTTCGACTTCCATGAAAAAATAGTAAAATTACTGAGGCTTACTTATAAGTTCAACTTTCGAAAGAACCTTTCCATCCCTTGAGTGTGGATTTCTGTAAACTTTATCTCCATACTTCTCTATTTCCCTAGCCTCATCGGCCAATATTGCCGCAACCCTCATCATTTCATGTGCAGCAGCTATCAATGGAACGTATACATTGTAGTCTTTCTCCACAAAGCAGCCACGTGTCGTCAGATCTGAAACTTTTTCAGCAATGTAATAAGCGGCCATTGCTTTTGCCCTTGCATATGGGTTGCTGAATTTCCCTGCTTCTACCGCCTTTTCAGCCGTTATTATTAGCTGGGGCAACTCAGGCTTCTTTCCAGCCTTTATGTCCTCTATAACCTTGTCGATGGCTTCCTGTACAGTTCTTAAAGCTCCTGTTGCCGCCAAAACTTTCAAAACGTCTGCATTAAACAAAGTCATTTCTGTTGGGTCCAAGAATTCTCTTCTTGCTCCTATCATTGAATCCGCGTTTATGAATATGTATCCAAAGCCCTTCTCCTTCAGTTCATCCTTCGCTTTTTTAGCCGGAGCATCGCTAATTACAATAACAGGTTTTCCAGCAAAAGCCTCTCTAGCCGCTTTAGGACCTGGAAGAGCCGCGTTTGGTGATGCTACTATTATTAGATCTGGATTAAATTCTTTTAACTTCTCTGCAATAACAGCCTCTTCAGGTTGCATTTTCGCTCCACTTGTTACAACTCTAACCTCAATATCTTCCCTATCTGCTCTCTCGTCGAAAAGGTATTCAAGAATTACGGCTGTCCCAATTGCACCCATTTTCAAAACTCCAACTTTAACTTTGCTCATGTATAATGAATTCTTTAACTACTATTTAAAACTTTCCTATTTAAGTTTGGAAAAACTTAAAAAGCGTTAAAAGATCTGTGCAGAGGTGAGAGTTTGAAGACCAGAGAATTGATTTTAATTTCAGCTCTGCTACTCCTAGTTGCTTCTGGTCTTCTTGCGGCCTATCAGATGCACTTTGATACCGTAATTCCGATAGAACCATACGAATCTGCAGTTGGAAATCCCTGGCGTCTTCTAGTTGCCCTATACGTCTTTCTGGTTCTTATAGGTACCGGAGCGATAGCCTCAGCCGGGGAAATACTAGGGATAAAAGAGCTCGAGCCAATTATCAAAGAAGCAATTTTAATAGCAATAGTTACGATTTCGATAGGACTGATAACGATCGCTGTAGATCTAGAGAGAATCGAGCGAGCAGGCAATGCATTGCTCGGCTACGCAAATCCGATGAGCGTTATGTACTGGATGATAATTTTCTACGTTCTGGAACTGCTCTTTCTGATTCTCGAGGGATGGTTCTATTTCAGAACAGATCTGCTTAAACAATCTGAAAAGAGAGGATTTAAGGCTTTTATTTCAAAACTTCTGTCTCTTAAATTCCTTGGAGGTTTCTTTTCCAAACAAAACAGGGACTTAGACATGAGCTTTGCAAAGTCAATTGGTTTTCTAGCCTTAATCACAGCTATTCTTGCATACAGCAATCTTGGTGCTCTTTTCTCTGCGAGCTACATTCCCTTATGGAATGATGCTTCCAATCCCGTTTACTTTGTATTAACAGCGATTACCGCCGGTTCAGCTGTTCTAATCTTTTCGACGATAATCACATCTTGGACAACTGGAAATTCAGATGAAAGAAAAATGAAAGCAGTCTTCCTTCTAGGAAAACTCCTTCTCTATTCCCTTTTAGCATCTTCGATCTTCATCCTATGGAGGACAGTGATAATCGGATATCCTGCTGTGTCCTATTTGGCGAGCTATTCCGTTAATAACTTGATTTTTGGAAAGTTTGCATTGAATTTCTGGTTCCTAGAAATTTTCATCGGAATAATAGCACCCATTCTAGCCATAATAGCTGGGAGAAAGAACTTAGATGCTCTCTTCGTAGCATCATTCCTATCACTCGTTGGAATCTTTGCATTCAGATTCGATTTTGTCTATGCAGGACAGACATACAAGCAGATTTCAGGAATAAGCGTAACGCCCCTTGTACATCCGTTAGAAGCCATTTTCGCCGTTGGGGCGATTTCTCTTGCTTTGCTGTTGTACTACATCCTATACAAGCTCCTTCCAATGGAGGTGGAACATGAATCGTAGAGACTTTCTGAAGTTAATCCTTTCACTTCCTCTAGCATCGGTTTCAATCGCTTCCCTGAAAAGTAGCAAGGGTTATGCGATGATAATCGATGTTGAGAAGTGTATAGGCTGCGGTAAGTGTGTAATTGCCTGCAAAATAGAAAATGGAGTCCCTCTGGAGTTACCAATATCTAGAACCTGGATTGAGGGTTATTTAGATGGAAAAAAGATCGTAATGAACACAAGAGAAAACCCATTCATAAAAATAAAAGCCAAAAATGGATTGTTTGTTCCGAAACTCTGTAACCACTGCTCAAATGCTCCATGCGTAAATGTTTGCCCAGTATCAGCAAGATTCCACGTTGATGGTATCGTTTTAGTGAATAAAGACGTATGCATAGGTTGCAAGTACTGCATTATAGCCTGTCCATATGGTGCCACTTTTGTGCATCCCGAAGAAAAGGTCACAGACAAATGCACATTCTGTTACCACAGAATAAGGAGGGGCTTAAAGCCCGTTTGTGTGCTAGTTTGTCCAACAGGTGCAAGAAAATTCGGAGAACTCAAAGAGGGGAGTGAAGTTTATGAAATTCTAAAATCTAAAAGATTCAGCGTTCTGAAACCTGAAGCCGGAACTAATCCGAGAGTTTTCTACCTCAACTTGGATACGGTGGTTGAATGAAAGCTTGGCAAATTGTTTTAATCTTTGCCGTTCTCGTTTATGGAGCACTATATGTGTATACCTTCCATTTATCCCCCACAGTGAAAGAGAGAAGCATAGAAAACTGGGTAGAAAAGGAAAAAGAGAGAAAAGTCAGTTTTGTACAAAGCGAAGTTTGCAGAGAGTGTCATTTGAAGGTCTACAGAACTTGGGTCTCCGGGAATCATTCAAGCGTAGAGTGCGAAGTCTGTCACGGATACGGGGCTGAACACGTAAAGCTCAGAACCAAAGAAAGTGTGATCGTCGAAAAAAGCAGAGAGAGTTGCCTCATCTGCCATAAAGAGATTGCGGGAAGAACTGCAATAAAAGTCGTTGATGAAGGCCATGGAAGCGGAGTTATATGCACTTACTGTCATGATCCACATAGATGATCCATGTTGTGCTAGTGGAGCTAAAAATCCCGGAAAACGTTGGGTTTATAGCCAGAGTTTTAAAGAATTTCGGGTATGAAAAGCTCTGGCTTTATAAATGCAAGGTGACCGAAGAAAGTTTCAAAACTGCCGCAAATGCCAGAGACTTGCTCGAAAAGGCTAGAAAAATTGAGGATCTAAATTCTTTCCTTTCAAAGTTCAATCTGGTTGTCGGAACAACTGGTATCTCAGGAGGGGATTATAGATACTTCAGAAAACCAATGTTAACTCCCAATGAATTAAAGGAGTTTATAGAAGGAGAAGTCGCGATTCTTTTTGGCAGGGAAGATTATGGGCTGCTGAACGAAGAACTTGAAATGTGCCACTTATTGGTGAAAATACCAACCAGTGATATTTATCCCGTGATGAACGTTAGTCATGCAGTTGCCGTTATATTATACGAGCTGAGTAGCAAAAAAACCAGCGAAGATAAGCTTGCCACAGCAGGAGATATAGAAATCATGATAAACAAAGTTTCAGAGCTGATGGAGCTGATAGATTTCCCAGCTGTAAGGAGAAAAAGAGAGATAGTAACCCTAAGAAGGGTTCTCGGTAGGGCCAGGATGAGAGACTACGAATTCGAAAGTCTTATGGGAATTTTTACAAAAACGATATCATTCATAAAGAGACTCAAGACCGAAAAAGAAAAATCCAAAGAGGAAAATTTAACATCATGAAATACCGCTTTATTGACCATACAGCGGACATAGCTTTTGAGGTATACGGTAATAGCTTAGAAGAGCTTCTTGAAAACTCAGCCTATGCTTTCTACGAAGCTTTTGTAAAGGTTGATGCAATAAAAGAAGCTGAAACGCGAACTGTAGAAGTTGAAGCTGATGAAGAAGATTTACTTCTCTACAGATGGCTTAACGAGCTTCTCTTCCTTTTTGAAACTCAATTCTTTGCTGGAAAAAAAGTAAAAGTTAGGATCAAGAACATGAAAGCTGAAGGGACGATAATTGGCAGCAAATTTGGTAGAGAAGCCGTAAAAGTAGAACCAAAAGCCATAACGATGCACAAATTCGGCATAAGAAGAGAGAACGGAAAACTCGCAGCTTTCATAGTCGTGGATATATGAAGGAGATACATCTGCCTCTCCACGACGGCAAAGCCCCTTACTGGCTTCTGAGCAAAATGAAAAAACTTGCGAATCAAATTGTAAAAATAATAATTATAGAATATGGGGAACTTGAGTTCTTAAAAAGAATTTCAGATCCAATATTCTTCCAATCTTTTTCAAATGTTCTCGGCTTTGACTGGAATTCTAGCGGCTCTACAACTGTTCTGACAGGCGTTCTAAAGGCTGTGCTCAATAATCCCGAATTCGAAATAAGAGTCGCCGGCGGGAAAGGAGAGAACAGTTTAAAAACGCCCGAAGAAATAATGAAAATGTCCGAAGAAGTTTGTGCAGACGCAGAAATGCTCATCAAGTTCAGCAGATTAGCTGCTAAGGCCGACAATTCTGCATTGATAGACGGATATACTCTTTACCATCACGCCGTCTTTTTCACAAAAAAACATTTCACTGTTGTTCAGCAAGGGATGAATCCTAAAGAAAAGATGGCTAGGAGATATCACTGGGAAGTGTATACCAAAATTCCAAAACTCGATGACGTGCACAGCGGAATAATAACTGAGAGATTCGAAGAAAGAGTCATAAACATGGTTTCAAAAAGAAGCAACGAATCCAGAAAGTTAATAGTCGATTTAGTACGAGATGGAACATTTAGAAAGGAATATGAAAAACTAATTTCGATCTCTAGGAAGGGGAATGCTTTCTACGTACCTAGAAAGATAGACTGGAAAGCCGTAGAAAAAGCGTATAACTTACAAGTGGAAAACTTCGAAGATCTGCTTCTTATAAGGGGAATCGGGAGAGAGACCATAAGAGCGTTGGCATTGATTTCTGACTTAATTTACAACGTTGAATACGACAAGCAAGATCCCGCAAAATACTGCTTCGCTGTCGGAGGAAAAGATGGAGTCCCATTTCCGATTAGAAGAGATGTTTACGATGAGGTAATCCAGTTTTTGAGCGATGTTTTAAAACAGACACAACTAAGCAGTTTTGAAAAAGAGAGAGCCTTGGATAGGTTGAGAGTATGAAAATCGTCTTGTCATTAGGCGGTTCAGTTTTTGAAGGGGTTGAGAGAATTAAAGGGTTTGCAAACGTCTTGGATGAGATAGCTGAAGAGCACAAACTATTCGTCGTAGTCGGTGGGGGTAAAATGGCAAGAGAGCTAATAGAGAAAGCCAGAAATCTCGGAGCAAATGAAGTTATGTGCGATTATTTAGGAATTGCAGTTACAAGAATAAATGCGATGCTTTTAGCATTTGCAATGAAGAATTCGGCAAAAAAGATACCAGAAAATTTTATAGAAGCTGAAGAATTAAGTAAAAATTACAAAGCTGTTGTGATGGGTGGAACTTTTCCGGGGCACACGACAGATGCTACTGCAGCATTGCTTGCCGAATTCGTCGGAGCTGATTTGTTCTTAAACGCTACTTCTGTTGACGGAATATATTCCGAAGATCCCAGAAAGAATCCCAATGCTTATAAGTTCGAAAAGATAAGCCCAAGCGAACTTTTGATGCTCGTCGCTAAAGAGCAGGCAAAAGCCGGCGTTAACGTTGTAATGGATATTCTTGCTGTGAAGATTTTAGAAAGAAGTAAGATCAAAGCAGTAGTATTCAGAGGAGAGCCTGAAAACATAAAAAGAATCGTCAATGGGGAAAAAATCGGAACCTTAGTCATTTAAATATCTTTCCAGGATTCAGAATGCCATTAGGATCAAAGATATCTTTTATTTTTCTCATTATACTGTACTGCTCAGGAAAAAGCTCTGCGAGTTCATCTTTCTTTATTTCTCCGATTCCATGTTCTCCGCTTATGGTTCCGTCCATTTCAACTGCAAGTCTCATTATTTCTCTCCTAAAATTCCAGTAAACCCTTTCCCAGCCTTCAAAGATTAACGGGTGCTGATGCAAATTACCGTCACCAACGTGGCCGTAGGTTATAACATCTATACCATACTTTCTCGCAATTTCGTCGCTTTTTCGAAGGTATTCTAATATTGATGCTGGTGGAACACAGATATCCAAGATTTCGATGATCCTATTTTTAATTCCAAGGTAAATCTTGCTTCTTATGTCTAATAGATCCCTTTGCTCCTTTGGACTGGCCAGAAAAACATCTATGGCATTACAGCTGTATGCTATTTCAGCACTTTCCTCGGCTTCCCATTTGTGTTCAAATATGGCAAGAATGTGAGCTTCACCCTCCTTGCTAACCCACCTCTTCCCACTAACACTTTCTCCGATTTCTACAGCCCTTTTTTCCATATATTCAAGTCCAAGTGGGGTCAATTTTCTACAAGTCTCAATTGAATACTCCATTGCATCCTCGATGTTTCTGAAAGGAATAGCTAGCATGCTCATATCCCCCAAGGGAGGAAGAAGGCGGATTATTGCCTTGGTTATAACTCCAAGAGTCCCCTCACTGCCGATAAAAAGCTGGAGTAAAGGATAACCAGCAGAATTTTTAATTGTCTTTCCGCCAAACTTCACAATTCTACCATCTGGCAAGACGACTTCTAGTCCAAGAACGTAGTTCCTAATAACTCCAAATTTCATTGCCCTAACTCCCCCGGCATTTGTTGCGATCATACCTCCCACTGTAGCATTTTCAGCTCCCGGTTTTGGCGGAAAACTGAGCCCATGCCTCTCCGCTGCTTTCGTGAGCTCATCAAGAGAAACACCTGCCTCACATATGGCTAATCTGTTCCGAACATCGATTTTTATTTCTTTCATCCTCTCGGTCGAGATAAGAATTCCATCCAATGTCGGAACAGCTCCTGCACTTAGCCCCGTACCTCCTCCTCTCACAAAAACTGGAATTTTTCTCTCATTTGCAAATTTCAATATTTTTGATACCTCAATCGCATTTCTTGGCTTAAAAACAATGAAATTCTTGCTCTTTGGGGCGATTGCCTTAGGGGTTTCGTCGTATCCATAGCTGTCTATCCTGTAAACCTCAAATTCTCCGAAATCCATCTCATCCCCTCAGTTGGAATCTTCTTACATTTGAGCAGTTCAAACAAGTTATTATCACAGAAGATTTGTGAATTCTAACCCTGAAACGATCCGAACGATAAGGATAAAGACATTTTTTGCAGAATAAAAGTTTGTATTTTTTTGGAATTCTAACACGATATTTCATAGAAATATTCCTTGCAAGCTCGATGTATCTTCGAGCTAGCTCATAATCGATGTCCTTGAATCTCTGAGCCCTTTCTATTAAGTAAATTATCCTCTCCATTGCAATTTGCCTCTCTTTTTCCCTTTCCCTTTTGAGCATATAGAAAATACGACAAGAATAAATAACTATCCGAGTGAGGAGTGATATGAGATTTGATGCAAGAAAGTTCAAAGAGCTTGCAGAGAAAGACTTCGAGAAGGCCTGGCTTGCAGGCCAAGAAATAATCTCAACTAAGGATCCAAACAAGCTCTATCCAAGAATCGGCTACCATTACGGAGAGGAGCATCCAGTTTTCAAAACCATAGAAATGCTCAGAAGAGCCTACATATCAATGGGCTTCAGAGAAGTTGTCAATCCAATAATAGTTGAAGACGTTCACGTTAAAAAGCAGTTTGGAAAAGAGGCTTTGGCCGTTTTGGACCGCTGCTTTTATCTTGCATCTCTTCCAAAACCAAATATCGGGATTTCTGCCGAAAAAGTGCAGAAAATAAGGAATATTATAGGCAAAGATTTCAGCGAGGAAGAGCTTAGGAGAATTTTCCACCTATACAAAAAGGGAAAGATAGACGGAGATGACCTAAGTTACGAAATTGCAAAAAAACTGGGAACAGATGACCTAACAGCTATCAGGATTCTTGATGAAGTTTTTCCAGAATTCAAGGAACTCAAACCAGAACCAAGCAAGCTTACGCTTAGGAGTCATATGACTACCGGGTGGTTTATAACTTTAAGCGAACTAGCAGACAAGCTTCCTTTACCGATAAAACTCTTCAGCATTGACAGATGTTTTAGAAAAGAGCAGGGAGAAGATGCTACAAGACTCTACAGCTACTTTTCTGCAAGCTGCGTTGTTGTTGATGAAGACGTAAACGTCGACGATGGAAAAGCCGTAGCAGAATCTTTGCTGAAACAATTTGGCTTCGAGAAATTCAGGTTCAAGCTAGATGAAAAAAGAAGTAAATATTACATTCCTTTCACACAAACAGAAGTTTACGCCTTTCATCCAAAACTTGTTGGGTCAAAAACAAAATACAGCGATGGATGGGTCGAAATCGCAACCTTTGGAATTTATTCCCCAACAGCTCTAGCTGAATATGGAATAGAATATCCAGTCATGAACCTTGGACTGGGTGTAGAAAGACTTGCAATGATTTTATTTGGATACGACGACATAAGAAAGCTGGTTTATCCACAACTCTACGGAGAAATTAAGCTCGGCGATTTAGATATAGCCAGATCTATAAAAATAAAAGAGGTCCCGAGGACAGATGTTGGTTATGAAATTGCCAAGAGGATAGCAAAAATAGCTGAAGAAAACGCCAACGCTAAAGGACCCTGCAGTTTCCTAGCATTTGAAGGGGAGATTTACGGTAAAAAATTGAGCGTTTTCGTTGAAGAGAACGAAGAGGGCGCCAATCTATGCGGTCCAGCATTCGCAAACGAAATTGTAGTATACAACGGCAGTGTATATGGAATTCCAAGATCTGAGGAATTCAAAAAAATCTTCGACGAGGGTGTGAACTGCGGGATTAGGTATATAGATTCCTTTGCTTTCCTAGCTTCAAAGAGAATAGAGGATTCAGCTATTAAAGGTAAAAAAGAGGTAGTAATAAGAGTTAGGAATGTTGAGGGGTTGTCAAGTATAAACCTGCAGATTCAAGAAAATGTTAGGAGATACATAGTATGGAAAGGAGGCAAAATAGACGTCCGCGGTCCAATGTTTGTGAAAGTCAGGGCTATATTGGAATTATAAGTCTGAAATACCCTATCAAAGGTATCCTAAATTTTGCAACTCCTATGATCCAGTCTTTCTGAACAGGCATCAGCTGTTCAGTTTTCCCAGAAATTTTAACCAAAGCGAGTTGATCCGGAATTCTATTTGCATCCCCCTGTGTTATATACCCAGAAATAATTGCCACATTTTCGGAGTAGACCAGTTCTCCTTTAGAAAGAATTGGAATCTTCTCTCCTTTCTCAACGTATGCAATTGCTCTGTGTATCACCGGCTTTCCGTTTCCATTTGGGTAATAAACAATTACATCACCATAGTCCCCAAAACTTTTGTAACCCTTTTCTTTCCCTTCCTCCCAAGTAACTAATCCTACTCTACTCGGATGTATCAAAATGACAACGTCACCCGGCATTAGATTTGGCTGCATACTTCCCGATTCCACAGCTACCATAAAAGGCCAACAACCGGTTATTGCTATTCCAATGGCGATTACGGCTACCAACATTAAAAATGTCGAGACCAAATCCTTTATGAACCTGAAAGCTTTAGAGTTGCTTGACATGAACGAAAGCTTGCAAAGGACTGTTAAAGGTATCGATACAACGATGGTTGTTAAAAAATTCTTGGTCCGCGGTTTCAACGTTAGTCCAGAAGCGGCAAAAATGGTGGTCTCCTTTAGTGATCCAGATCTCCTAATAGCCGAAGTATGTAAGATTTCAAAAAACAAGTTCATAATATGTGAAGATGATGTCCTAATGGCCCTGAAGAGTTTAGAAAATGTCCCAAAGAAGAAAGAAGTAACCAAAGAGGACAAAAAAGAGGAAAAAATAGAGAGAGTAAAGATTTTGAAAGACGTAAACAATAGTTTCGTGCGAGGGACAATCGAAGACTTTGTTGCTTATTTTAACTCACGGCTGGAAAAAATTGGCAGAATCTTTAGAGGAAGAGTTCAGTCAGTTAAAATAAAAGACCTTGGCAGAATCCGCGGAGAAAATGTGAGTGTAATTGGAATGGTCAATAACGTTTTTGATAGGAAAGAAAGTGTTGTAATTGAACTGGAGGACCAGACAGGTACTATAAACTGTATTGCTTCTGGAAAATGTGCAGAGGTAGCAAGAGAACTGCTAGGAGACGAAGTGATAGCGGTGATGGGTACTTTGAGAGGAAGTTCAATAATCGTGGACAGAATAATTTTTCCCGATTGTCCAACAAATGGAGAGAGAAAACCCATTGATTTTGGAGTAGTCTTTATTTCCGATACGCATTTCGGTAGCAAAGGCTTTCTAGAAGATAGCTGGAAACACTTTATAGAATGGCTCAACTGCGAAAGCAAGAATACCAAACTTAACAAAATAGCAGAAAAAGTGAAGTATTTGATAGTTGCCGGAGACATAGTTGATGGTGTGGGCGTTTATCCCGATCAGGAAAAAGAATTGGCTATAATCGATGTTTACGAACAGTACGAAGTTGCCGCAATGCATTTAGACGATATAAGAAAAGATATAACAGTTCTAATCTCCCCCGGAAATCACGATGCCGTTAGACAGGCCGAACCGCAACCGTGTCTGCCAAAAGAGTTCTCAAAACTTTTCCCAAGCAATGTGAAAAATCTAAGCAATCCAGCTTTCGTCGAACTTGAAGGTTTAAGGGTTTTGATCTATCATGGAAGAAGTCTTGATGATTTAGTTACCAAAATACCAAGGCTTAGTTATGAATATCCGCATAAAGCAATGGAAGAACTCCTTAAGAGGAGACATCTCTGTCCACTATATGGCGGAAGGAGCCCAATAGCTCCTTCAAGAGATGACTTGCTCGTTATTGATGAACTTCCCGACGTTTTGCATAGTGGACACGTCCACACTTATGGCACAGGATTTTATAGAGGTGTCTTTTTGGTGAACTCTTCCACTTGGCAGGCGCAAACAGAGTTTCAAAAAAAGATAAATCTGAATCCGATGCCTTGCAATGTTACAGTTTACTTTGGAGATAAAGTTTACAGGATGAATTTCAGCGGTGGTTGAATGAAATTTGCAGTAATGGATTGGAATTACGCAGAAAGACTTGGCAGAAAAGTTGCAATGCAGGTACTTGAAGACAACTTTCGACCCGAAAAAATAATTGCACTCCCGAAAGGGGGTTGGTTTGCGTCGATGATTATTGGCGACTATCTCGGAGTCGAAGTTGAAAGTTTGAACTTTCGAGAAGATCGCAGAATTTCAGCAAGTAAGGCCCTAATAGTCGATGATTTCATAAACACTGGAAAAACGATGAAAAGAGCGATTGAAAAAGTTGACGGAGAAGTAAAAACTTCGGCTTTACTAATGTTTCAAAATTCGAGTTTCATTCCAGACTATCTTGGCGAGTTTATAACCGAGGACGTCTGGATAATCTTTCCATGGAACTTCGTGGAAAACATATCAGCGCTAGTGCTAAATCTTCTTGAAAAGGATGAACTCGAAACTTGGGAAATCAAAAACCAGCTTAGATCTTTTGGTTTAGATCCAATGGTCCTCGAAATCGCACAACCGGGGAAATTTGATGAAGTTTTGAGAATTCTCGAGATGAGAAAGGTTGTAGAAAGACGTCAAGACTCTCACAGGATTTTTTGGAGGCTGAGAAAATGATAGGAGTCATAGGGGGTACCCATTTATTAGAGGAAAGCTTACTAGAAGACAAAAAAGAGCTTGAGGTTCAGACCCCTTTCGGTCTAGCAGAAGTCAATGTAGGAATTTTGAACGGTATAAAGGTAGCGTTGATTCAGAGACATGGGAGAAAAAAAGATAAACCACCACACAGAATAAACCACCAAGCCAATTTCTATGCCCTAAAGTCCCTCGGTGTAAGGAAAGTCGTTGCTATGGGTTCCGCCGGTAGTCTGAGAGAAGACATAGAAATTCCAGCTGTAATGATTCCCCATGATTACATTGACCTTTTTAGTGGTGTAACCGTCTTCAATAACTCCCTCGTTTACATAACACCCGGGTTTGACGAAGAGATAAGGAGAACCCTAATAGACGTCGCCAAAAGGATTTCAAAGCTCCCGGTTATTGACAGAGGGATCTACTTCCAGACAAGGGGACCAAGGCTCGAGACTAGAGCAGAAATAGCGATGATAAAGAACTTTGCAGACTGCGTTGGGATGACTGCTGGGAGTGAGGCAACTGTCGCAAAAGAGTTGGGAATTAAATACGCTATAATCTGCACAATCGACAATTACGCCCATGGGGTAAGGAGCGCGAGTGTGGACTACGAAGAAATAATAAAGAGGGCAAAAGAGAATGCAAAGAATTGTGTTGAAATTGTTAAAGAGGCCATAAAAGTTCTAGGCTCTGATATTTACGAAAAGTGAACTACCTGCTTTCGCAGGTTAACGAGATCTGCGGGATGAAGCCTAGTCTTTTGAACGGCAGAACTTTATCCTTTTTCTGACCTCCTCTCCGCCCTGAAGGGCGAAGGTTCCCCGCATCTATTCGGGA
>CAYXCK010000005.1:0-31670 GCA_964463575.1 uncultured archaeon | reverse complement strand
TCTCAGCAAGGAAGCCGCAAATGTTCCGCTTGAAATTAAAAAATGTTTTATCGAGTTTTTATTAGATACCAAGAATCCATCTTAAAATTGAAAGCCCCGTCCTTTGGGGCGGGGAGGTCAGTTTTGCATTGAGTTCGTTGTCTGTGCTGGAATCACTATCCTTATTCAGCTTTTCTTTCTTCAGTTCTTCAAGCCTTTTCTCAACCTCTCTCAGCTCCTCTTCGATGCTCGCCTTTTCATCCTCAAGCTCCTTTTTATATTCCTCCAGTGCTGAAATTTCCTCGCTCTTTGACAAACTTGGAATCCTCCGATAACTCGGCAAAGCTTTATGCCAGAAATAAGCCAAGCATGCACACCTTCCAAAAAGCCGTCCAGGTCTTTCCCAGGGAGGCAGATGGCTGAAAGGTCCGAATCCGGGCCATTTATCTTTTCCCCACAATCTCCACCACCTTCTCCAACGCATAACATACCCCTATTTTGTGCTTTAGCACAAATTTGTAGCAGGATATTTAAGCTTTTGCACAAAAATCATTTAGTGGCATAGATTGCAAAACGAGGCAGATGCCCGAAACATGTGTTGGATTCATTTCCAGCTTCATTCCGAATCTAAATTCGGAACCGATAATTCTAGATCTCGCAAAACTCCAGACAAAGCGAAGTTCGGGATCATTGAGATTGTTTAAAAGCGATGAAGAGCTCTTAGGATTGAATTGCTCTCCAAAAATAAAATAGCGCTGGGGGTGGGATTCGAACCCACGCGGGCAAAGCCCAACAGCTTAGCAGGCTGTCGCCTTACCACTCGGCAACCCCAGCCTATAGTTATTAGTTCGAAACTGTTAATAAGACTTTTCCAAGCCAGCATTAAAATCAGCGTAAAATTTAAATTTGTTACCTGTCAAGAGTTGAATCTATGGCTGTGAAAGTGATAATGTGCCCCTCATGCGGGGAGGAGATTGAGATAACAGATCTCTACGAAGGTGTTGAAATTCGTTGCAAGTTCTGTGAGTGTGTAATGATATATCAGGAGGGTAAGCTCTTGCTTCTCGACACAAACGAGGAATTCGACATCGAGGATCTCGAAAGCCGTGGAGAGGAAGAGCTCGAGGACGAGGAGGAGATGGAAGAAGAGGAAGAGGAGTATTACTACTATGAAGAAGAAGAGTGGTGAACTATTTTTTTAATGTATTTTGCCGGAATTTCCTTGGCCAATGCTATGAAATCGTTTGCCTTTATTATCCTAATACCATCCTCTCTGGCCCTTTTTGCATCTATCTCAATTATTATCGGCTTCTCGCTTCTCAGAAATGCAACCTCGAGACTTTTTTCGAACGTCGTTGAAAGATGCACAAAGCACTGATTGGTGGGTTTTATCCCTATCTCAAGCAGTCTGCTTGCCTCTTCCTCGCTTGTGCTGTAGTATAAAACATCCTCATTTGCCTCGGGCATGTCAGAAAGCTTAAGATCTATGCTGTGTCCGTATCTGGCCCTTATTTTTTCATTCTTCACTTCATACCTCTTCTTTACATCGCTGCTTATCAGAGCTTTGATCAGCCATCTGTTTGCCCACCGATATTTTCTTTCAACAACTCTTGCAAGGGCCTCAAAATCAACCCACCCGTTTTCATCCATTTCAAGGCCGAATTTGTGCGGAAAATGCCTTAGCAGTCCAGAGATGAATTTTCCAAGCTTCTCGACCTTCTCCTTTTCAAGAACAACCTCTCCTTTGAATCCGCAGCTGCAGAGTTCTCCTCTGTAAAATCCGTGCTGCGGGCAAAATCTTATTTCCTCCATTACTCCCTCAACCTCACGAAGTTTCCGGAAACCCTGAATATGCCCGCCTTTTCCAGAGATCTGATTATGTTCTCAAATATTCCGCTGCAGTCTATCACAAAATCCCACTCACTCCCTTCTATCATTCCGCTGCTCAGCTTTGATAGCGATTCGAGGTCCATTTTTCCGTGCTCTTCAACTTCACTTAATATTTCTCCAATTATTTCCAGTACGCTTGCAAGAACTATATCCTCGAATTCCGCTTCAGTCTTTTCAAAATCCGCCCCGAGAACGCTTAGGACATCAACGTAAACATCTGTAACGGGATAGAAGCTTACTTTTATCATTCCCCTTCCCTTTCCCTCTTCAACTTCCAGTACAAGTTCTGGATCTTCCGGAATGTCTGAGCTCTCACCTATTTTGATCTTGTTGATCGCGAGAAAAGTCTCTATTTCCTTCATCGCAATCCTCAGATCCATGAGTTTGTCTGCAAATTCCTGCAGGTCTTCGATGCTTTCCAGTTCCGGATACATCCTCTTTACAAATTCCTCTTCAAACTCCTCCCTTTTAATGCCTTTTTTCAGTATCTCTCTTATAACCTGTATCCTCTTTTCCCACTCTTCCAGGTTCAAACCCCTGCTCTTCAGCTCGCTCATCCTTCCGCGAACAGCGTGGATTTCGTCGACCTCCCAGTCGATCCAGTCCCTAATTTCAACCCTCGCTCCGATCTCTCTGAGCCTGGATGCTATCTTAATTGCTTCTTCTCTGTCTTCAAGACTTGCTATTCTAAGCCACACAGGCAGAAATATGCAGAAGTTTTTAAAATTTTTTTATTCTCCATTTCAACCCGTAAAGCTCTGGATTTACCCAAGGTAGAAGAGCCATTGTTACAGCCAGTTTGGAAAGTTCAATCCTGGAAATAACGCCTTTGCTCAGATAATGAATTGCTCCAAATTTCCTGCCAATCTGTTCGATCCCGGATATCTTTTCCATTGTTTTTCCAACTTCCAAGCCCGATTTTGCCGATTCAACAACGATTTTCGGATATTCAAATCCCGGTCCGAAGCCTATGGTGAAACTTTCACCGTTGAAGACTGCTGCAACCTGAAAATCCATGTATCCGCTCATCGTTTTCGGAACCTTAATTAAGCCCGCTTCAATTCCCACCGAGAAATCGAAGTTATCGGAATAGCTTTTCAATGCCCTTTCTATAGCTCCCGAAATTGTTTCATCGTCGAACGGTTGGGCCTTGGTTTTTACTTCGACGCTTTCAACTTCCACTTTTCCGAAGAACTGCTCGAATGCCATTCTCGCGCCCTCGATCTTGGTTGGATTTTTCGATCCTACAATTATCCTCATACCCTCACCCATTCGAATAGGAAGTAATTTTCATTCCAGACAAGAATGAGCTTTTTTCTAACGCTGTTGGCCAGTCTCACGGATCTTGCGAGATCCCTGGCGGTTATCTCTTTTTCCACTATGGAAACGAGGAATTCCGAGTGCGGCAGGTCTTCAACGCTTTCAACTTTCCTGTAAAGCCTGAAATCGCTTCCAAACTTGAAACCCGTTTTCACAACAAAATTTCTCTGCTTCAAATCCCTGTAAACTCTGTATCTCTTCTCAAATTCCTCTCCCTTTGCGATTCTGAGCATTTCTTCTGCTTTTTCAACCTCCAGCTTTCCCTTCTCGAATAGGTAAAGGCTTTCAAGCAGGGAAAGGGCAACAAAGTTCCCCACCTCGCTTCCGTAAAAGTATTTCCTGAATATTTCGAGATTTTCCGTCAGAACCCTGTCTTTCAGGAATGTCCCCCTAATTTTCGGAATGTCCTCTTTCTGCTCTCCTTCCATTTCTGGCTTCTTTACCGAATAATATGTCACTTCGCTCTCTTCATCTACAACGGAAAGGATCAAATTTCCAAATTTTGACAGAACTTCCATTATTTTTTCAAAAGAAATCTTCTCCCTCTCTGAAATTGGAAGAAAAACTTTCCTGGAAATCAGAAATCTCCCATTTATTCTCAATTTGTTTCCCCTGTTTCTTAAGTCTTCATAGACGAAGTATATCTCCGGAAAACCCTCAACCTTTCTTTGAACCCAGTCTAGGATTTCTTTCAGCTCCGCGAATTTCACTTTTCCTTTCAGCTGCAGGTATAGCGCTTCTATTGGGTGCAGGTAGATTTTATCCCCCCTTTTCTGCCCAAATCCCCCCCTTTCGAGATCTCTGTTTGCATTCACAACTGCAAAGTCATCAAGAATCCTGCCAATCATAGCTCTATGCCATAGACTTTCTCGACATTTTCAGCGCAGATCTTTTGAATGAAATCCTCATCGAATCCTTTTTCCATCAGCTCCTTTACCTTTTTCGGAACGGTTTTCGGACCCAGCACAGCTCCTGGTCTTTTTGGATCGTCAAGGTAATCCGTTTCAAGCATAAACCTTGTTCCCTGTTTTGCCGCATTTAGCGCGTTATCGTCTCCAGCTATTACTGAGGGAAATATCCCTATTTCCTCGAATTCCTTCACTCTCGGAGGTGAAAAGTGCTTCACGACCTTGTCCCTTTTCATACCTACCTTCTCGGCCATTTCTGCTATCTCTTTCATCCCTTCAACCGTAAAGCTCTCGGTGTGAAGCTGAACGGCGCATCCCACTTCCTTTGCCACCTCAAAGGCGTGCATCATCACTTCATTGCTAAGCCTCCATACAAGCGAATCAACCCTGTAATGCGGTCTCCCACTCTTTATCGCAATTGCTTCCCCCCTTGCTACATACTCTGCCGCTATATCAATGGCTTCTTTCATGATTTCAGCGGCCCTTTCGAATCCTAGTCTCTGTCCAATTACGGTTATTTCTGCCGGATGAACGCTTAGAACGGCATAGGCCTTGACTATTTTGTTGGCCTTTCTAACTAGACTGAGATGGCTTTCGAAGACTTTTTTGAAATCGCTTCCGCTTTTTGGATTCACATCATAGTGATGGCAGAGGAGCGAGACGAGAAGAACGTGCGTCCCCCCTGCGGATTTAAACTGTTCAAGGGCCTTTAGACCTAGATGTCTGTAGATGTGCATGTGGTTGTCCGTTATGATCATAGCTCGCTTAGTTTTAAAAGAGCTTTTATGTTTTCTTCGATTTCAGTTTCAAGGTTTCTCAGAATTTCTTCACTTACAATAAACCTTTTCTGCATTGCAAGGTATTCGGAGATGGGAATTCTGTTCTTTTTATCTAAAAACTTTTTTCCGCTTCCCGAAAAGGTAATCTTTCCCCTTTCGTACTCGTAAAGGATCCATGCACCGCTTCTAACCGCCATTCTTGCAACCTCTATTGTCTTGTTGCTTGGAAACTTCCATCCCGGCGGACAGGGTGTGTGGATGTGTATGAACCTGAAACCGCTCATCTTTCCCGCCTTTCTTAGCTTTCTCCTCAAGTCCTGAATGAATCCCACGCTTGCTGTGGCAACGTAATTCGCGCGGTGGGATATTAAAATTAGGCCAATGTTTCTCCTCCCCCATTTTTTACCGGCTGGAGAAGTTGTTGTTTTGGCTCCAAGGGGAGTACTCAGGCTTGCCTGTGTGCCCGTGTTCATGTATGCCTCATTGTCAACGACTATTGCGATGTAGTCATCGTTCCTCATAGCTGAAGCGCTTAGAGCAGAGAAGCTTATGTCCAGAGCACCGTCGCCCATCCAGGCTACAACATTCGCCTTTATCCCTAGCCTTCTGTAGGCCTCGCTTAGTCCGCAGGCAACTGATGGCGTTGATGTGAAGGGCACATGGATGACAGGAATTTTGAAGGCACTGTTTGGATGAAGTCCGGCTATCACAGTGGAACAGCCTGCCGGCATTACAATAACGGGCTTCTCTATTTCATCCAAGCAGCGCATAGCCAGTGAAATCGGGCATCCCTGACAGCTTGCATTTCCCGGAAGGATCATAACAACCACTCAACTTCTCCAAGTTTATTCTCAGCAAATTTCCTGAAAAGCCTGTAAAAATCTTCGACTCCTACTTCCAGCCCTCCAAGCCCGGCAACAACGTTCTTGGCATCCAATCTGCATGCTCTAACTTCCTTGCAGAGAACTCCAAAGATGTCTGTATTTGCCCTGTCAATTACCAGCGTTTTGCAGCTTAAGTTTTCGATTATCTTTCTCGGAAATGGCCTGATAAATCTAAGCCTTAGAAGGCCAATCTTTATTCCCTCATCCCTCAGCATGTCGATGGCATCCTTCGCATCGCCGCACCATCCTCCGGCCATTATAACAGCAAATTCCGCATCATCCAGTCTGTATTTCTCAACAAGCCCGCCATGGTTTCCAAAATCCGCATCGCTTTTTTCTATAACCTCTGCGCATCTTTCAAGATCGAGGGCTAGATCGTATCTTGCTTTCATCCTAGCATTGCCAAGTGTTACGGCATTTACGGCAATCTCATCTTCCGGAAGAACTCTGTAGGCCTGTTTTCTTTCCGGAATCTTTGGATTCCAGATCCTAACAACTTCTGCTGTGTGGCTCATCGTAAAGCCATCTATCCCAACAGCAAAGGGTAAATTCACATCTTCGCTGACGTAAAAAGCTTGTAGGGTCATGTCAAAGGCTTCCTGTGCATTTTCGGCGATCCCAATAATCCAGCCGGCATCTCTGAGAAGCATTATGTCCATATGATCTCCATGGATGTTCCAAGGGGCTCCAAGCGATCTCATCGCAACGGCCATAACAGCCGGCAATCTCGAGCCGGCAATCCACCAGCACATTTCAAGCATATAAGCCAGGCCTTGGCTTGAGGTTGCCGTGAATACCCTGGCTCCCGCCGTAGCGGCTCCGTGAATTACGGCCATTGCAGAATGCTCCGATTCGACTATTATGAACCTTGAATTCAGCTCCCCCTTTTCGATCATTTCCGCAAGTCTCTCGACAATCGGAGATTGCGGAGTTATTGGATAGGCTGCGATTATATCCGGCTTGGCAATTCTGACGGCCTCAGCAATCGCTTCATTGCTGGTCAGTAGTCTTCTGGAACCATCTTTATCGCTTTTTGCCTGCAAACTTCCCCGCAAATCCCACACCCCTTGCAGTAGTTGTAGTCAACTTTCCCCTCTATAATTACACCTTCCGGGCAGTAAAGCGTGCACATCCCGCATTTTTTGCACAGCTTTTCATCGACAACCGGCTTACTTATCCTCCACAGACCCGTTAATCCCGCCGATCCTATTTTTGCCTTTGAAATCAGAGGCTCTAGATCCACTCAACCACCTCATATGCTTCAGCTGCAGCCTTACAGCTTCTCTCAGCATCATCCAGCTCTTGGCGAATTGCCTCTATCAGATTCTCGAGCTCTAATCCTATGGCCCTCGCTATTGCCCCACTCATGGGGGCACTCAATATCGCCCAGCCAGCGTTTTTCAATCCAAACTTCTCTGCAATTGATGTGGCATCAACATAGAATGTTTTGCTTGCAACTCTCAACTGTTCTTTAGAATTAACTATTGCAACTTCGGCGGAATCCGGGGAGTATATTTCCCTGTCAAAAACGGCAACATGACTCGGCTTTTTTATCGATGACCTCCTCCTTATCTGCTTATCCGAAATCCTGAGATATGTTAGAACCCTAGCTCCCCTTCTTTCCGGACCAAACTGCGGAATAGCCTGAGCATAAAAGCCCTGAAGCATAGCTGCAGTTGCTAAAAACCTCGCTGTCGTTACGCCCCCCTGTCCTCCGCGGGAGTAAATGATCATCTCAACGAGCACAGAAAATTGATGGGTTTCAAATTAAATAAATTGCGCTCACATAATTTCCGCTTCTTCGTAAACGATTATTCCTTTTTCCGTGATCGTATATGGTTTTGGCTTCCTCGAATGTTTGATACCGCGCATTTTCACAACTTCCAGACCTAAACTCGGTTCATCGAGCTCGCTCTTTCTTATCATTTTCAGGCAGATCAAACCGTCGCAGATGTATTCGAGGATCCCGTATTTCGAGGAAGTGGGCTGGAATTTATCGGCCTCACTGGTAAAAATTGCCGTTACACCGTGGGATCTCAGAATCCTTTTGAATGCTGAGAGAATCTGATATCTTTCCTGCTCGCTGAAAAGGGTTTCTAGAATGCTTATTGAATCTATAAGCATTCTGCTTGCGTTGAAGCTTCTTATCAGCTCCGGAAGCTCGCTTTCTACTTTTTCAAAACTCTTTTTAACGCTCATGGCTTCCAGCCGGATTATCTGAAGGTTTTTGAACTCCTCAAGCTTCATTCCAACGCTCATTGCATTTCTGATTATGCTCTCCTCATCCTCCTCAAAGCTCAGGATTATGCAGTTCTCTCCATTTTTCAGCCCCTCATAGATGAAGTGCAGGCCTAGCGTTGTTTTTCCGGTTCCGCAGCTTCCGATTACAGCAACGACATAGCCTTTTGGTATTCCTCCGCCGAGAATTGAATCGAGACCTTTTATTCCGGTTGAAAGCCTCATAGGACCCTCATTATCCTTGAGATAGTAAAGCCTTGTGCCGGATCGATTTTGACGCTGAATTTTGCAATTCTTTCCTTTTCGAGCTTCGGCATAACCCCCAGCATCTTCCTGAAATACATCCACCTTGTAATCGTATCCTTTTCCACAAGCCATTCGAAAATAAGAACTCCATCTGCGGTTTCAAACAGCTCTTCTTCAAGACTCCTTTCAAGGACCTTCGATGTCATCAGGGCCAGCAGGAGAGCTTTTCTCTTGATACAGACGGCCTTGAAACCCTTGAGCAGGTCTATTAATGCATCCCAGCCGAGCCTTTTTGCAACCCTCGCCAGATCTGTGACTGAATCCAGGACAATTATTCCATTCACTTCATCGAAAATTTCAGCCAGTTTCGAGAGAACGTTTTTCTCATCTCTCAGGGCGCTTAAAAGTCCCTTTTCCGAAATCCATTTCATTGGAACTATTGAGTCCCTGAAGTAGTAATCCGCCAGGCTGGTTATTTTTATCTTCGCCTCCTTCTTCATTTCCGGGAATGAAAGATCTATTTCCCTCTGCACCTCTTCTGCTGTCTTTGCAATTGCAAGATAGTTTAGATCGAATTTTCCCGCATTCTTCAAAAGCATCGTCAGTGCAAATTCCTTTGCCCCGGCTCCGCTTTCCTCGCAAAGGATAACAAGCCCCTCGTGAAATCCACCGAGCTGCTTGTCCAGAGCCTCTATCCCAGTCGGGATCATGCCTCGATCACTTCGTCGCACATAAGCGAGATCTGGGAGTAATAAGTTTCATCCATTTCCCTTTCGAGCGTAAAGATTGTGCCAACGAATCCCCGGAGCCTTATCTTTCCGGTAACATATCTCATGAACTTCATTAGAGTCTCGAACGATTTGTAAAGCGAGATTGTTGAAAGGGAATCCAGATATATGAATCTGTTGTTCGAGGTTATCAGGTCCATCGCTCTTTCGATCGTAACCTGAAGCTGCACGGGATCGGGTGAGTTAAGGTAAAAACATCTGTCCTCGTCAATCACATCCCCGCCAACCTGCATCGTTATGCCGTCGATGAAGTAGAGCTTGGTGAGATCTATCCCTTCTTTTGCGAACATTCTCTTCAGGCTGAAATACGGCTTGTTCAGGGTAACATATACGCCCTCTGCAAAGCTTGAAAAGAATTTGACAATATCCAGACTAACCTTTACGTAGTTTTTTGCATCCACCTTTACGAGTATTATCTCTGCACCCCTATCCAGCGCGGTTTTAATCCTCTCTATTAGGCTTGAACTTGTAATCATAATCTTTTCTGATAAACCATCCATCCTTTATCACTATTCCATCGTTGGTTATCTCGTAGGGGAACCATTCCAGTGGATGGGCTGTGCGGTATTTCTTGAGAATTCTCATTGCCCTGGCGTATCCCTCTGGGACTCTGAGAATGTCCATGAACAGCATCGTTTCGACAAAGTTCTTTGTTTCACTCCACTCACCCTTTGCAGGAGCTTCCTCGATCCATAGAGATGTAACCTCATACTTGTAGGCGAGATCTGCCATGTACCTGATCGCCCTTCTGTAAAGAACGGGATCTGCCAGGCTTTTATCCAAATCCGTGCATGAATCGAAAACAACTCTGTCTATTTTTTCTGCTGGCATACCGTGGGTTGCCTCTAGGGCCTCCTTGACTTTTTCCTTTGTCATTGGAAGGAGGAACTTTGGCTCAACCCTTATGAATCTCCAGTGAATCCTGTCGTAGACTTCCCTCATAAAGCTGAACTGTCCAAGGTAGCTCTTGCAGCTGTACTTGTTCATGGTCGTTGAAATGTAGATTACAGTTTCCCCGTTTCTTGCACCCTCCGCAGCCCATTGTGCTGCAAGAATTGTCTTTCCTATACCGCTTCTTCCGGCTATGAGGCTTATGGTGTTTCTATCCAAGCCGCCACCCAGGTATTTGTCCAGCTTTTCGATTCCGAATTTTGCGTAATCCATAGCTACAACATTCATGAAAAAATATAAATTTAACTTTCAGGGTTGAAAGAAGCTTATAAATAGCGTAGCCCTATGGAAGCTATGCCCGCTGTTGTTGATAAACTGAAGTGCGATGGATGCGGAACTTGCGTTGATGAATGTCCTGTTGGAGCGATTGAGCTAAACGACTACGCAACTGTTGATGCCGATATCTGCACTGAATGCGGAAGCTGTGTAGATGTCTGTCCAAACGGGGCGATCAGCCTTGAGTAGCGCGATCGGTTTTGGAGCTCTAAATCTGGACAAGATCTACAGGGTTGACAAAATCCCGAAGGCCGACGAAGAGGGGTTTGTGAAAGATCTCCAGCTCTTTCCCGGCGGTAGCGCTGCGAACACAATTGTGGGTCTAGCAAGGCTCGGGATTAGGACTGCATACATAGGCAAAGTGGGCGATGATGCTGAAGGAGGAATCTTGCTCGAAGATCTCAGGAGGGAGGGAGTTGAAACTAGGGCGGTAATAAAGGCAAGGGGAAGAAGCGGTACAGCGATAATATTCGTGGATGACAGTGGGAACAGGGCAATACTCGTCGATCCTGGCGTTAATGACACGATTCGATATGAAGAAATCGATCTGGACTTTGCAAGGAATTTCAGGCTCATACATCTCACATCCTTCATTTGTAAAAACGGTTTCGAGTCTTTTAATTCACAGAAGAAAATAGTGGATGAATTCGAGCTGGTCAGCTTTGATCCCGGAATGCCATACGCTGAAAGGGGAAAATGGGAGATGATGCAAATACTCAGGAAGACAACTATATTTTTGCCGAATAAGACGGAAATTGAGAAGATGTTCGGAGTGAGCTACAGAGATGCCGCCGAGGAATGCCTTTCTTTGGGAATGGAGGTAGTTGTGGTGAAGCTGGGTGAAAAAGGCTGCTGGATAAGGAGCAGGAATAGGGAGTTCACGGTTCCAGCATACCGTGTGAAGTCAATCGATACAACCGGCGCTGGAGATGCATTCAATGCTGGATTTCTGTACGGGTACCTAACGGGAAAGGACATAGAAACATGCGGAAAAATCGGGAACTACGTGGCATCCCTCTGCATTCAGAAAATAGGTGCAAGGGCCGGATTGCCTAAAGAGATTCCGGCGGATTTATAGAGGGATGCTGTTGTTTTTAATGCGCCTCATTCTAATTCTCTTACTGCTTGCATTTCCGAGTGCTGCGATAGCCGTAAGTTATGAGCTTTCTCCCGAAATTGTTCTCCCAAACGGATATGCGGACTGCAAAATCATAATAACCAATAATGAGCCGTCCGCAGTAAGGATAAACTCAATATCCTTTTACTCGAGCACAGTGGAGGTTTTTCCCTCTCATGTGGCCGTTGGCGTAATCGGCCCTGGCAGCAGTTACACTTTGAAGGTTTCAATGAAATCGGAATTTGTCGGAAGAAATGCGGTGGAAATGCTCGTTTCATATGAAAATTTCACCATATCGCAGCCAATTGAACTCATGGTGGATGACAAATTTCCCCAGATAGCGGTCTCTTCTCCCCTTTATCTTGGAGAAGTCAACGAGCTGAGGTTATTGATTTCATCGCCCGTAGTTCTTAAAGACTTAAGAATTGAAGCTCTATTCAACGCAACCCCTAGAATTGCATACGTGGGCGCTCTTTCTGGAATAGCGCAGGTGAGTTTCAAGTTCTACGGGGATTCTGAGGACCTTAGATTCAGGATCTATTTTTACAACGGAAGAAGTTACCATGAACTGGAAAAATCGCTCAAGGTTACCTATCTGCCTTCTAAGGGTATTTCAACGAATGTACAGATTTCTAGGAATGTTCTCTACCATGGAGAGGCGGTGGAAATCTCGATCGAGATAGCGAATCTGAGAAATGATGGAATATTCCAGATAGAGGTTCAGCCCTACGGGAAGGGTAAATTTTATCCGGAAAAGGGAAAATTTGAAAAACTAGAAAGCGGCGAGAAAAGGGTTCTGAAATTCCTTTTCAGTCCAGAGGAAAGCGGAGAAGTGGTTTTTCAGATAAAGTATAAAGATTATTTCGGGAAAGAGAACGAAATCTTTGAAAAGACATCCCTCTCCGTTCTGGAAAGCGAAGTTTTGAAACTCTCAAACATAAAGAAAGAGACCGATTACGGAAAGATCAGGATTTCCGGGGAGGTTGTCAATTACGGACACAGAAAGGCCATTAATGTTCTCGTCTCCGCTTTCTGCAACGAGAGCAGGGTGGACAGCTTCATAGGTGAAGTGGGCGCAAACGATTACGAAACCTTTGATCTTGAAATCGGATGCGTAGAATTCCTAAAGCTCAGCTGGTGGAATGAGGCAGGAGAGAGTTTTTCAGTTGTGGAAAAGATCAAAGATTACCAGCCAGAATCGAAGAGAAGCGATATGCTGCCTTATTATGTTTCAATCGTTTCCGCGGCAGCAGTATTGTTATTGGTAGTCTTCATACTGTTGCGGCATCTGAAGAGATAGTATGTTCTTTGAACTCGCAAGGAGGAATCTTGAGAGAACAAAGGTTAGAAGCGCACTGGCGATTGTGGGCATAATGATTGGAGTTATGGCGATTTCCGCTATTGGCATCTTTGGTGAAAGCTTGAAGTCTGCGGTGCTCGAGAATTTCAAGGATGTTGCGAACGAGATAGTAATCAGCCCCAACTATCAGAAAGGGTACAGGTATTTGGAGGAGAAGGATGTTGAAAAGGTCAGGAAAATCCTGGGAATAGAGAATGCGATAGCTGTTAAGAGCGATTACCTCCTAGTTGAGTTAAAAAATCAGAGAACCTATGCGACTGTCTATGGTATGAAAGAGGATGACGTGAAGGCGATGTTCAGGGCTGAGAAGGGAAACATCGAACTGAGCAGGGGGTGCGTGGTTGGTTACTCCCTTGCAAAGATGTTTGAAATAAAGCCCGGTTCGAAAGTTTCAATAAACGGAAGCGATTTTAAGGTTGTTGGAATCCTTGAAAACGCTGGAATCAGGTACGACATAAATCCAAATCTTGCGATAATAGTTTCTGAGGACAGGTTCTCCGAATTGTCTAGTTCGGGCTATTCAAACGTTTTTGTGAAGGTAAGGAATATAGATGATATTCCGAAGATAAGCAAGGAAATAGAAAGAAGACTGAATACCAAGGAAGAGAGGGTGAGTGTATTTGAAATGAAAAGGATTCTTGAAACCATAAAAAGGGCTTTCGATCAGATAAATCTTTTTCTTATGGCAATTGCCGGAGTTTCTTTGCTGGTTGCGGGGATAA
Organism: uncultured archaeon; assembly: GCA_964463575.1. Classification (GTDB taxonomy): domain Archaea; phylum Halobacteriota; class Archaeoglobi; order Archaeoglobales; family Archaeoglobaceae; genus WYZ-LMO2. The sequence goes on along the minus strand of CAYXCK010000005.1, from coordinate 18,212 downwards.
GCATTTTGAACATAATGCTGATGTCAACCATAGAGAGAACAAAGGAGATAGGAATAATGAGAGCAATTGGGGCGAGCAGGGCAACTGTTCTAAAAATTTTCTTGCTTGAAGCTTTAATTCTGGGTATGCTGGGAAGTTCTGTCGGCAGCATTTTGAGCATAGCAGCCGGTTATGGAATAAATTACCTCATACTTCACGAAACAAGATTCATGTTCCAGTTTGCAACTTTGGGCTATGTCTTGCTGGGCTTTTCCATCGGAATCGCCACATCGGTTTTAAGCGGACTTTATCCAGCCTGGAGGGCGAGTAAACTGGAGCCAATAGAAGCATTGAGATTTGAATAGCTATATATCCCGAAAGCTGAAGGCGAGGTATGAAGATCGGAATAATAGGGGCCAGCGGATATACGGGTGGTGAGCTTTTAAGGTTGCTTGCACTGCATCCAAATGTTGAAGTTTCCAAGATATCCTCGAGGAGGTTTGAGGGAAAAGAAGTCTGGAAGGTTCACAGATTTCTCAAGGGCTTTTATGACCTGAAATTTTGCAGGCCGGAGATTGATAATTTCTCCGACTGCGATCTGGTTTTCACTGCAGTCCCCCACGGGGAGGCGATGGTTTACGTTCCAAAGCTGATCGAGCTTGGTATAAGGGTTGTCGACCTCTCGGCTGATTACAGGCTCCCAGAGGATGTATATGAGAGGGTATACGGAAAAAAGCATACCGGTTACATGGAAGCCGTATTTGGAATACCGGAGCTTAGAAGGGATGAAATAAAAAAAGCAAAGCTTGTTGCAAATCCCGGCTGCTATTCTACAGTGGCAATACTCTCACTGGCTCCTCTGGCAAAGCTGGAACTGATAGAAAATGCGGTTTTGGATTGCAAGAGCGGCATAACGGGGGCAGGGGAAACACCTTCGGAGTTCACGCATTATCCAAATCTCCACGAGTCCATTGTTGTTTACAGGCCAACGGATCACAGGCATTACTATGAGATCGTGCAGGAGTTGGAGAGATTTCAGAAAGATGTAAGGATACATTTCACACCACAGGTTTTTCCGGGATCTAGGGGGATTCTTTGCAACGCTCACGTCTTTCCGCGCGGAGATCTTGAGGCCGAAGAACTTCGGAAGATATACGGGGAATTTTACAAGGACTGCTACTTCATCAGGCTTCAGGATGAGGTTAAACTAATTCAGGTGAGAGGCAGCAATTTCTGCGATATAGCGATCTTCAAAGGGGCTGATAGGGTTTTGATCGTATCTGCAATCGACAACATGATCAAGGGAGCGAGTGGACAGGCAATCCAGAACATGAACCTGATGCTCGGTTTCGAGGAAACCCTTGGACTGAGGATTCCTCCTCTGTTTCCATGAAAAAATTTTTTAGGGGAGAACAGAATTGAAGCGATGGAAATTGCAAGGATAAATGTCGGAAAGAAAGGGTTAACGGAAAGCTTATTAAACGAAATAAATCTGCTACTTGATAAAAGGGGAATTGTAAAGGTAAAGCTCCTCAGGAATTCGGGAATGAGGGAAAACAAAGAACTGGTGGTGAAGGAATTGATAGAAAGACTTGGATGCAGAGTCACAGATGTTAGGGGCTTTGTGATAACGATTGAGAGGTGATACCATGAGCGTGTACGATGTTCCGGCAGATTTGCTGATAAAGAGGGTTGCTGAGAGTCTTAAGAATGAAATATCCCCTCCGGAGTGGGCGAATTTTGTAAAAACCGGTGTGAACAGGGAGAGAGCACCCGAGCAGAGGGACTGGTGGTACATAAGAGTTGCATCGATACTGAGGAGAATATACATAGATGGTCCAGTGGGAATAGAGAGGCTGAGGACATTTTACGGCGGGAGAAAGAGGAGAGGTGTCAGGCTCGCGCACTTTGCAAAGGGCAGCGGTGCCATTGTCAGAAATGCCCTCCATCAGCTTGAGAAGCTCGGTTATGTAACCAAGACGAGGGAGGGAAGGATAGTAACCCCGGCTGGAAGAGCTTTTTTGGATAAAATAGCGAATGAAATTAAGAAAGAGCTTTCAGAGAAAATACCGGAACTAAAGAAGTATTAGGTGGTAGAGATGGAGGAGGATATAGAGGAGATCAGGAGAAGGAAGTTGCTTGAACTCCAAAGACAGAGGGAGCTTGAAGAGCTTAGAAGACAGGAGGAACTTAGAAGGCAAGCTGAAGAGCAAAAAAGAGCGATACTCAGGGTTATACTTGAACCAGAGGCAAGGGAAAGACTTGCAAGACTGAAACTGGCCCATCCGGATATAGCTGAGGCTGTGGAAGCCCAGCTGGTTTATTTAGCCCAGGCCGGAAAAATACAGTCGAAGATAACGGATGAAATGCTGGTTGAGATTTTGAGGAGGATTCAGAAGAAGAGGGAAACCAAAATTGTTAGGAAGTGAGATTATGGGGAAGAAAACTCTCGGGGTAAAGCTGAGGCTTGCAAGAGCGTTGAAGGCAAACGTTAGAGCACCAGTCTGGGTTACGATAAAGACCAAGAGGAGAGTATTTTACAGCCCTAAGAGAAGGTACTGGAGGAGAAGAAAGCTGAAAGTTTGAGGTGTCTTTATGGCAAACATTCAGCTTGAGAGGATTTACTCCATAAGGTTAAGGCAGAAACTCGTCAGATATCCGAGGTGGCTTAGGGCGAAGAAGGGTGTGAAATACATTAAGAGATTCCTGAGCAGGCATATGAAAGTACCTGTGGAGAACGTGAAGCTCGATGAAAAGGTAAACGAATTTCTCTGGAGCAGAGGGGCGAAATGGGCCCCTTCGAGGATCAAGCTGAGGGCTGTGAAATTTGACGATGGAATAGTAGAAGTTGAACTTGCATGAAACTGCTAGCTGTTCGAGGAAGTCCGCTGATAGGACTTTTTGCCAAGGTTTCTGAGGAATTTGCAGTCGTTGGTGTGCAGGACGAGAGGTTCGAGCAGTCTATAAAGGAGGTTTTGGGGGTAGAGGTTGTAACCACAACAATTTCCGGTTCGGAACTTGTTGGGGCGATGGTTGCCCTGAATTCTGGGGGGGCTGTTGTTAGTGACTGCATTTTGACAAGGGAGCTGGAGAAGCTTAAAAAAATAGTTGAAGTTAAGGTGATCAGCACACAGATGACGTGCATCGGGAACAACTTTCTTATCAACGACTACGGGGGTCTCGTTCATCCCGAAATGCCCAGTGAAATAGTTGAGGAGGTCTCCGAATTTCTTGACATAGAAATTATTCCCGGAACTGTCGGAGGAATAAAGACAGTTGGGATGGCCGCGGTTGTTACCAACAGGGGGGCACTGGTGCATCCGAACGCGAACGATTGGGAAATGAGAAAAATCAGGAACGTAATGAAGATAGAACCGCTGAAGGGAACCGCAAATTTTGGCAACGACATGGTTGGATCAAGCGTTATCGCAAATTCGAAAGGCTATCTTGTAGGCAGGGATACGACCGGATATGAGCTTGGAGTGATAGAAGAAGCTCTCTTCCCCTGAGGTGGTTTTATGTTCGAGATTAAAGGTGTTTTTAAGGATTTGGATGGCTGGAAAAAGTTTAGAAAATTGGTGGATGCGAAGAGTGAAAAGCTAGCTTTGGAAAAGCTATACTCTTTGATTGGGAGCCATCACAAAGTTCCGAGGCATCTCATAAGAGTTGAGGAGATAAGAAAGGTGGGTGAATGAGTGTCGAGGAAAAGGTTGCGGAACTTCAGCAGCTGCAGAGAGAGTTTGAATTGTTGCAGAGGAGGATACTGGAGCTCGAAATACTCGCAAATGAGTATAGAAGAGCAATCTCAACTCTTGAATTTCTGAAGTCTTCGGAAGGGGTTGTTAATGCGTTGATAAGCCTCGGAGGGGGAGTTTTTGGATACGTCGACTTCAAGGAGACAAAGAAGTTCCTAGTTAATGTTGGAGCTGGGATAGTGGTTGAAAAGGATGCCGAAAAAGCCCTAGAGTTCATAAAGAAAAAGCTCGAGGAAGTTGAAAAAGCTAGCAGCGAAGCTACGAGCGCACTGAGGGAAGTGGCAGTTCAAGCTTCGAAAATTCAGCGGGAAATAGCTGAATTGTCAAAGCAGGAGAAGAAGTAGATGTTTAAGGCTCTCAGGGAAAAGCTAAGGCAGCTGAAGGAGAAAATTGATATAAGTGAAGCAAAAGAAAAAATTTCAGCTCTTGTAAGCGGAGAAGTTGTAATAAGTGCGGAAAAGGTTGATGAAATTTTGGACGAACTTGAAATTGCCCTGCTTGAAAGTGATGTTGCCTTTGACGTTGTAAGCGAGATAAGGGAAAGGATGAAACAGAGAATTGCCGGAAAGAGGAAGAAGATAGGGGAAAGCCTTTACAAAATAGTCGAAAGCGAGCTGAGGGCAAGTCTAATAGAAATACTGGACAGGAACTATTACGATTTTGAGGAGGAACTGGAAAAAAGATTGAAGTCAAAGAGACCGGTAAACATAGTTTTCGTGGGGGTCAATGGAACTGGAAAGACCACAACCATTGCGAAGATGGCGAAGAAATTGATGGAAAGATACAGCGTAGTTCTTGCAGCCGGCGACACATTTAGGGCTGGAGCAATAGAGCAACTTGAGGAGCACGCTAGGAGATTGGGGGTAAAGGTTGTGAAACAGAAGCAGGGTTCGGATCCAGCAGCTGTTATCTTCGATGCCATAAAGCATGCGGAAAGCAGGGGAATAGATTTGGTTCTTGCAGACACCGCAGGAAGAATGCATACGAAGAAAAATCTTCTGGATCAGCTTGAAAAGATAAAGAGGGTTACAAAGCCAGATTTTATCCTCTTCGTTGATGAGAGCATAGCCGGGAATGATGCAGTTGAAAGGGCGAAAATGTTCAACGAGACAGTTGGCATAGATGGGACAATTCTGACGAAGATAGATGCCGATGCGAAGGGTGGCACTGCAATCTCGATCTGCTATGCCACTCAAAAGCCAATCCTTTATCTAGGCACCGGTCAAGGTTACGATGATCTGGTTAAATTCGATTCCAGATGGTTGGTTGAAAGGATATTCTCATGAAGGTAGTGGTTCCATTTAAGCCAATAAATCCGAAATCTAGGCTTTCTGATGTTTTAAGCGAGAAGCAGAGGGAAGTTTTTGCGAAGCTGATGCTTCAGGATGTCCTAAATGTACTCAAGAGTTTTGACCTTGAAATAAAGGTAATTACGACTTCAAAGCTGGACATCGAGATAGATGCAGAAGTTGTTGAGGACAAAAGAGAGCTCGACGATTGTATAAATTCTGAGCTTTCAGAGGTTCCGAAAGCTGTAATCATGTCCGATCTACCCCTTTTGAATAGAGAAACGGTTAAGAGATTTTTTGAAGAAAAGGAGGACGTAATAATAGCGCCAGGTAGGAGAGGAGGCACTAATATGCTACTCGTTAGAAAAAAGGGCTTTAAAGTTTCCTACCATTACGGTAGCTTTTTGAAGCATCTGAAGATAGCTCAATCACTGGGAATGTCTTTCAAAGTATTTGATTCGTTTTTTGCCTCCGTTGATATCGATGGAGAAGAGGATTTGCTTGAGCTTATGATTCATGGTGAAGGAAAGCTATCTAAAGCTTTTCTTGAGCAAGTGGGTTTCAGACTGGAGATGAGTAAGGTTCCGAGGCTTCTGACCCCTTCCCCCGCTCTGAAGGGTGAAGGTTCCCGCCAAGGCAGGAAGGTTTAGGGTTAAGATCCTCTTTTCAGGATTTTAGCCATAGTTGGCTTCTCGAGTAAATATTTCCAGATTCCTTGACTGCGGTTTGAAGGCAGAAATACTAGCTTAGTCAGAGAATAAAAAATCAATATCTTTCAGGCGGATAAAGCTGTTCTTGCTACACTGGGTTCGAACCTGAGCTTTGAAGCCCAGAATGCTGCGTAAAGGAGGAGTATTGCCATTGAGATTAGGAACGGGGCCTCTGGAGATATTGAAAAGATTGCAGCTCCAAGAAGTTTTCCAATTCCGGCAGATATCTCCCACGATACTCCCGCGATAGCTATAATTGAACCCTTATGCTCCTGTCCGTTCGTGAAAATGTTCTCCAGAGATGAATCCGCAATGATCAAAGCCGAATCGCCCAGCGCCACTAGGAAGATCGCAAGGGCAAAAATGGGCGTGATGCCGATTAGTCCGTATATTATGGCCTGAATCACTGTGGATACCACATGGAGCTTGAGACTCTCCATTTCGGTAACTATTTTCGCTGATAGAAGGGTTGCAAGCGAGGAGAAGAGCGAAGCAATCGCAACGAGCAGGGCTATCTCCTTTTCGACATCGAACTTCATTGCTAGGTAATAATCGATATTCATAGCAGATATCCCCAGCGCTAAGCCGAGAACTGAGAAAACTAGACAAACCTCTTTTATTGACATCCTTTTTTCAGTTTTTTCGATCTTCGCCGGCTTTAGAAGCCAGTAGTAGCCGAGAGCCGTTAGGGAAAGAATTGAAATCATCGGGCTGTATGCGTTTAAAATAACGGCTATCGCTCCAACAGAAGCTCCAAAGAAGTTTGCGGAATGCGCTAGTATTAGATCCCTTGTCCTGCAGCTCGCAAGGTATAGGAGGGTTACATAATGTGCGCCTATGTAAGCTCCAAAGATCAGAGTTGCGGGAATTATCATTGAATTCTCCAAGCATATGACTGCTAAACCCAGAAGCGCCAAGGATAGAACTGGAGCTCTGTAGCCCCTGTCGAGAGACCTACCCATTCCCAAGTACCCCAAGATAGTGGAAATTGAGCTGAGGAGTGCCAGATAGCCGTAGATTTCGGCGATTCCGCTTTTCAGCAGGGAGGGAACATAGAGAGAGAGGAAGACACCGGAGAGTATACCCAAGGTGAGTTCGATAACAAGAATCATATAAATCACCCCAAATTTTATCAAAAGCTATACTCTGTACTATACTATGATCTTCGGCTTAAATAATTTTCGCTAAACTTTTTTGAGATAGATTTTCATAGTCACTCAGGCATTTGATGGTTTGTTTCAGAGACACAAAGATAGGTTTAACCAAAGATATTTAAATTCATGGAGAGAGGAAAATTTATGCCCGATCGCAGCATTCTTCTTGGCGGTTTAGTGGGATTCATTGCTCTGCTCTTTCTGGGCCCGATCCCGGTTTTAGGCCCACTAATTGCTGGTATCATAGCCGGAATCGTGGCAAAAGGCGCCGTTCGCGGCTTCATTGCAGGTCTTCTGGCAGGGGCTTTTGGGGGAATTTTGCTCGGAATTTTGATGTTTCTCTTAGGTATAACTTTTGGAGGTCTTCTTGCGGGAATTCCAGGCCTTTTATTCGGTTTAATAGTCGGAGGCTCTCTGGGACTTGCGATAATCATCTTTTCCCTTGTCTTCTCTTCCATAACGGCGGTTGGCGGGTTAATTGGAGGGATTTTAAGGAGATGAACGATTAAAAGAAAAGTTTTTGTATTTCCGGATCACTTAAATTATGGCGATAATATCGGCGGTAGATATGCAGAGGTGGGAGAGAGTTGCAAGGTTTTCGGTGGAGGAGGCAAAGCTTAGAAATGAGAAAGTCTACTTTTTGCACTGCGTTGAGGTTCCGAAGGTTGGTTCAATGGTTGCAGAAAAAGTACTTGAAGAGGAAGGAGAGAAAATGGGAAGAGAAATGCTTGCAAAATGCGCTGAATTGGCAAGGGAGAAAGGAGTTGAATTCGAAACGGTACTTTCCAAAGAAAAGAACGTGGCAAAGTTTATTCTTGATTTTGCGGATAAAGTAAATGCTTCAATTATAATCATTGGCACAACAAAGAAAACGAAGACTGGTAAGATATTGTTTGGAAGCGTGGCGCAGGATATAATACTGAACAGCAAACAGCCGGTTGTATGTCTGAAGTAAGGGATGCATTTGTTCTACTGGAAGCCAATCTGGAACCCGTTCCTGAAGAATTGAAGAGACACCCCTCTATTGTTGCGGATGCCAAAAAAAGGAAGAAGAGACCCGAAGAGATTTTGCTGGACGATTCAAAGCATCATCTTGCGATGAAAGAACTTAAATTCAGGGAAAAAAGGGGAAGACCGGACATAGTTCATCAATGCCTTCTCCTTTTGCTGGATTCCCCTTTGAAGACTTTTGACGTCTATGTTCATACCGTTCGTGATTTGCTGATAAGGGTGGATAGGGAGACTAGATTGCCTAGAAACTACAACAGATTTGTAGGTCTTATGGAAGATCTTTTCAAGAAAAAAAAGATTGAAGCGAATGGAAGAGTTCTGATCGAAATTCTAGAAGATGATTTTTCTAAAGTTCTGGAAGGGAAAGAGGTCATTTTGATGAGTGAGAAGGGTGAAAAGTTCAGTGAGAACATTTTCAAAAAAAGGGTTGCAATTTGCGTTGGTGCATTTGCTCATGGCGATTTTTTCGATAGCACCCTGAAGAGGTTGGGTAATTATAGGGCAGTAAGTCTCGGAAGTATGGGCTATACGAGCCTGTATGTTACGAGCAAGGTTCTTTGCGAGTATGAGAGAGTTCGAACTTCTGAAGATTGTTGAGGAAATCTTTGGCGATGAGAAAATCGACGTACCAGCCGGAAAACACGACGCGGGATTTCTTAGATATGGCAATGAGTTTCTTGTTTTTACATGCGATACGGTTAATGAATTGTGTGACTTCCCTAGGTTTATGGAGCCAGAAGAGTACGGAAAGATGGCCGTTGCTGTAACCCTTTCCGATTTAGCCGGAAGCGGTGCAAAACCTTTGGTTTTTCTAAGTTCCATATCCCTCAGAGAGCCGGATGAGGGAATATTCAGGAAGATACTTCTTGGAATAAAGAGTTGGGCAGAAAAATTTGGGGTTAAGGTTGCTGGAGGAGATATAGATTTTTCTCCAGTTTTAACAATTTCGGGATTCGCGGTGGGAAGCGCTAGAAGAATTCTAACGAGACAGGGAGCAAAGGTAGGTGACAGGATTTACCTAACCGGAATGCTTGGAATGGCTCAGCTATGTCTCGAAATGCTCGAAAAAGGGTTTAGAAGAGATGAATTGCCTTATCCCCAAAAGCTTTACACGCCTGAGCCGAAAATTCGCGAGGGTCTGTTAATCTCGGAATATGCAAGCGCTTTAACGGACATCAGCGACAGTCTCGCAGTTTCAGCGCATTTGATCTCTAACGCCAGCGGGGTTAAAATAGTAATAGAGAAAGAGAAGCTCGACTTGAGTCATTTGACGGAGTTTGTAAGTGAAGAGAAAGCAATTGAACTTTTTCTTTATGGAGGCGGTGATTACGAGCTCCTTTTTACAGCCGAAAGCAGCGATATTGGTTTGGAGATAGGAAGAGTTGAAGAAGGATCCGGGGTTTATTTAGACCGGAAAATCGTCCCTTTTAGAGGATACTCCCATTTTTAGCCTTTTGAATTCTTTTCAGATAAGCGGACATGGGAAACCTTGTTTTGTGTTAGATTAAATTTCTGTTTCAAAAGTGAAGTTACGAACAAAAAATTGTAATTTACAAAGAAAATTTTATTTTTTATGTTCTCAAAAAAGAGTCGGTGATGCTATGGAAGACATGCAGAAATTTATGAGTCTTTTTGGAAATGAGGAATTTCTGAAGAAGCTGAAATCTGTTTTGGAACCGAGTGATGGAGAAATTGCGAAGCTGAAAAGAGATCTTGAAGAAAAAGAAAAAGAACTAGCGAAAACCAAGAAATTCCTTGAGCAAATGTTCAGGAGCATTCCGAAACCTGTTTTCATGTACTTCATAGACAAGAGTGGAAGGATAAAATACATAAATAATTACGCGCTCGAATTCTACGGAAAGTCTGCAGAAGAAGTGATAGGTTTTAAGCCTTCTGAAATCTTTAAAGATCCAACTGGGAAAAGAACACTTGCAGAGGCAGGATTGAAAACGATGGTAGAAACAGCACTCGAAAATGGAGGATTAAAAGTAGAAGGTATAGAGACAAGTATAAACACTGACAAAGGCATCTTTCACATCCTTACATCTTGTGCTCCTGTAAGATTGGACGGAGACCTGGAAGGGATGATTGGCTTTTTCGTTGACGTGACACCCATAAAGAAAAAGGAGGAGGAGGCAAAGGAAGCATATGCCCTTCTTGAGCAGGTATTCAGAAACCTGCCCGGATGTGTCATCTTCGTTGGTGACGATGGATTGATAAAGTACGCAAACCAGAATGCGGCAAAGCTTGTAGGATTTGGAAGTGTTGAGGAGATAATAGGCAAAAAGCCTACTGATGCTGCAGTTGTGGAAAAGAGCTACAGAGAAAACGCAAAGAAGCTGGTAGAGGGAATTAAGAAAAGGGAAAAAGTTGAAAATATTGAGATAAAGCTAGTCTCGGACGTATCGGAGTTCTTTGCATCCGCATCAATTTATCCGATCACCGTTAACGGAAAGTTCATCGGTTACCTTGAGGTTTTCAATGACATTACGCCGATGAAGGAGAAAGAAGAAGAACTGAAAGAAATTATAGACAGCCTTCCAACTGCAGCGTTTTTCATTGATGCGAATCATAAGGTCGTTTACTGGAACAAGGCATGCGAGGCTTTGACTGGCGTAAGAGCCGAGGAAGTTGTTGGCACCGATAATGCTTGGATGGCATTCTACAAGGAAAAGAGACCGGTTCTTGCAAATCTAGTAGTTGACAATCCAAAGGATGCGGAAAAATATTACAAGACCGTTTCGAGATCTAAAATACTCGAAAATGCCTATGTAATCGAAACGGAGCTCGTATTCCCAAGAACCGGGAGGAAGGCATATATAAGGGCAACCGCAAGGCCTGTATATGTTGGCGGCAAGCTCTTGGGGAGTATAGAGACAATTGAGGATCTGACAGAACTCAAACAGAAGGAAAGAGAAATAGAAGAAATGCTCTCCTACACAAGAAAATGTCTCACAATACTCGGCGATGGAATAAAGAGGCTTGAGCTCGGAGAACTTGAGACAAGGATACAGAAACTGAAGGACGATGAATTTGGGAAAGCTTTCGACGCTTTTAACGAGTTAGCAGAAAAGCTTGGAAAAATCGCTAGAACAATAGTAGAGGGAATGGAAGAAACCATAAAAAGATTGAAAGAGTCGAGTGAAGCTGTTAACCAGCTAAATTCCGGAATGGAACAGATAAGCAGCGCCTCCCAGCAAATGGCCACGGGCAGTGAGAACTTGTCTAGACTTGCGAATACTTCCCTCGCGGATGTGAAATCTGCTGAGCAGCTTTTTAAGGAACTGGGCAAGATTGCCGATGAAATGACATTGAAGGCAGAAAATGCAGTTAAAAGAGCAAACGAGGCAAGCGAAACTGGAGAAAAAAGCTTGGAAAAACTCTCGACAATTGTATCTGAAATTGAGAAGACTGCAAAAATTGTAGAAACTCTTGAAGCTGCTGTGAGGAGTATAGGAAAGGTAACGGAAAGAATAAAGTCGATAGCTGACCAGACAAACCTTCTGGCCCTTAACGCTGCAATTGAGGCAGCAAGAGCCGGTGAGCATGGTAGAGGCTTTGCAGTTGTTGCGGATGAAGTCAGAAAGCTTGCCGAGGAGAGCAGGAAGAGTACCGAAGAAATAGCGGAAATTGTTAGAGGAGTTCAGGATGAAACGAAGAAAGTAATAGATGCAGTTGTGAAGGTTAAATCCGTTTCGGAAATTGGAAGCAAAGAAATAGAAACTGCCCTAAACAAGGCGAGAGATATAGCGGTTCTGATCAATTCTATGAGCGAGATGATCGGCCTTTTAGCGGCGAAGGCGAAGGAAGGACTTTCTAGGATCGAGCAAATTGCAAAGAGCTTCGAAGAAGTTGCTTCGACCGCCGAAGAGAACGCCGCCAGCAGCGAGGAGACTTCCGCTGCAATAGAAGAGCAAACCGCGGCAGTCCAGCAGGTAAGCACGAGCATTGAAAGAATAAACGCGATTGCAAATGAAACGCTGAAAACAATTAGAGAGAGTTTCAAATTCTAATTTTTTCCGGGTGAATCGCCATGCAGACCATGAAAGGTGAAACTGTTCAGGTGATTGTGTTCAGACTGGGAGAAGAGCGTTACGGTGTGGACATATCCCAAGTTCGCGAGATAATCAGACCTTCACAGATAACCAGGATTCCAAATGCCCCGGATTTCGTTGAGGGCGTCATTAATCTAAGAGGACAGATAACGACGATAGTAAATCTCAGAAAACGCTTTGGAATGCCCCCTAAGCCGATAGACAACGATACCCGCATAATAGTCGTTGAGCACAACAACGCAATCATTGGTATGATGGTGGATACCGTTAATGAGGTGAAGTATCTGCCACAGAAGGACATAGAGGCTTTGCCGAGCATAATCACTGCAAGGGAGGAAGCAAGGTTTTTGAAAGGTGTTGGAAAGCTTCCAGACGGATTGTTGATACTCATCGACCTGAACAAAGTTCTGAACGAGGGAGAAGTGGAAGGAATACGATAGTATGCCTGAAACGAGGCTTGTAGCAGAAATATTTGACAAGGAATGGAGAAAGGTGGAAGTCCTGATTGGAGAAAAAAATATGACAATAGGAAGGGAAGTTATAGAATTCAAGGCAATTTCCGATTTGGAGCTAACCCAATGTGCAGGCAAGGATTGTATAAGAATAAAGGCTGGCAGAGAAATATATCTAAACTTTGGCGAAAAACAGAGAAGTGTTTTGAAGTTTCTTGCATTCAACATGAAATCAGATAAGTTTGCAGTTTACTTTTTATCTCCAGCTCTTCGAGGTGGTGTTCTCGTTTCAGATTCAAAGTGGGATAAAGGATATTTCAGCATAACGGAGTCTGCTGTATGGTTTTTATCACCGGAAAGACAGATAAGGATACCTTTCAGCTCTCTTGGTTCCGTGAGCAAGGACAGGAGAACCGTGGGTGATAAGCAGAGACTGGTCCTTTCAATTACGCATATGGAGGGAAAAGAAGTTGTGACCAGCTTTATATTATGCCCTGAGACAACCCTTGAGCTTTTGCAGGAATACCTGAAGAGAATTTTGGAGCAGCAGAAGCCAAAGGAGAAACTTTCCGAACTCGAGGAGCAGATACTGACAATGGTTTATACGGGACTCGACTCTGCAAATATTGAGTCAATCTTGGGAATTTCTACGGATGAACTGAACAGGATATACGAAAAATTCGTCTCTCTTGGAATTGCAAGGATTGTTAAGGTGAGGAAGGAAATAGAGCTTACGCCAAAAGGGGTTGCAATTGTTAGTGAAAGTGCAAAGAAGTTAGGAGGTGGTAAAGGTGGTTAGAGTTTTGATAGTTGATGACACGGCTTTTATGAGAAAGCTGTTGAAAAACATTCTATTTTCCGCCGGTTTTGACATAGCCGGTGAGGCTGAAAACGGAAAACAGGCAGTTGAGCTGTACAAACAGCTCAAACCCGATCTGGTAACAATGGATATAGTTATGCCGGAAATGAACGGCATAGAAGCTCTGAAGGAAATAAAGAAGATCGATCCAAATGCAAAGGTTGTGATGTGCACCGCAGTGGGGCAGGAGCAAATGGTTAAGATGGCCATAAAGCTCGGAGCCAGGGGATATATAGTCAAGCCTTTTCAAGCTCCTAAGGTGGTAGAGGAGCTCAAAAAAGTGGCAAGAATATGAAGGTGCTTGTAGTGGACGATTCAGCGTTAATAAGGCTGAGAGTGTCGGAAATTCTCAGAAATGCCGGATTTGAGGTTTTTACGGCGAAAGATGGATTAGATGCACTGGAAAAGGTGGCAAAATTTGACCCGGATGTCATAACGCTCGATGTAAACATGCCCAATATGGACGGTCTGAGAATGCTTGAGAGGCTGATGAAAGAGAAACCAAAACCGGTAATAATGCTGAGCTCTTTAACGCATGAAGGCGCAAGAGAAACTATGGAAGCTCTACGTCTTGGAGCGCTGGATTTCATTCCGAAGCCAAGTGGCGGGATTGAGGAGATAGCAGATGAGCTTATACGCAAGATAACAATGGCAGTTAAAGTAAACCCCAACATCATAAGACTGCAAAATCTTAGAAGGCTGAGGGGGGAAGTTGTTAGGAGGAACTGGAAGGCAAAAGGTGTATGCGTAATAGTTGGCTCATCCACTGGAGGACCCTCCGCGCTTGAGCACATCATTCCGAGACTTCCGGAAGATTTTCCTGCTCCTGTTTTCATCGTTCAGCACATGCCGCCGAACTTCACCAAACAGCTTGCAGACAGACTGAACGAAATTTCCGAGATCGAGGTAAAAGAGGCAGAGGATAACGAGAAGGTGAGGAATGGCGTTGCATACATAGCTCCGGGAGGTATGCACATGAAACTCAGGAAAGCCCTCAGCGTCGTCAGAATAAAGGTTTTTGATGGATTGCCCGTGAACAACGTGAAACCCTCGGTTGATGTGACCGCAGAATCCGTGGCTCAAGTGTATGGCAGTAAAACTGTTGGGGTTATTTTGACTGGGATGGGTGAAGACGGGGCTAGAGGGATGAAAATGATCCATGATTTAGGGGGCAAAGTGATTGCATGCAGCGAGGACACCTGTGTTGTTTTCGGAATGCCTAAGGCTGCCATCGAAATGGGGGCAGTTGACAGCATAAAACCTCTTTATGAAATAGCGGAGGAGATAGCCAGATTTGTGGAGGAGATGGGATGAGCGATTACAGAACGGAATTTCTCCAGGAGGCAAGGGAATACGTTGAAATTATGAACCAGTGCTTTCTCAGACTTGAAAAGGGAGAAAAGTCCGCTATAGATGAAATATTCCGGGCCGTGCACACGATAAAGGGAATGGCTGGTTTCATGGGGTATAAGAACCTTGAGAACTTTTGTCACAAACTCGAAAGTGTTCTGGGTGAGTTGAGGGAAAAAGATGTGAGAGAAGAGATTGTAGACACCCTTCTGGCATGTGCTGATAAGATATCGGAAATTCTCGACAAAATAGAACTGGAAAATTGTGATGAAGCAGATTGCCAGGGGCTGATTGAGAAAATCACTGGAATGGATGGGAAAGCTGAAAAATGCACGCAGAATGTGAATCTCAGGATTAAAATAAAAATTTGTGAAGACTGCCAGATGAAAGGTGTTCGAAATCTTCTGATTCTCGAAACGCTGCGTAGTGTTTGCAAAATAAAAGCTACTGAACCTGAAGAGGAGAAGATCGAAGAAGGTTGCGAATCTTTTACCATTTACGCTGAAGGGGATCCTAAATTGGTTGAGAAGGCATT
Organism: uncultured archaeon; assembly: GCA_964463575.1. Taxonomy (GTDB): domain Archaea; phylum Halobacteriota; class Archaeoglobi; order Archaeoglobales; family Archaeoglobaceae; genus WYZ-LMO2. The sequence continues at coordinate 3,063 of CAYXCK010000005.1, read as the reverse complement.
GGAGGGGATCTCTGAGATAGAAAAATTTACTGTGAACGAGGTTGTTCCCGAGTCAAAGCCTAAGGAGGATAAAGTTGAGGAAAGGAAGGAAATTAAAAAGTCGGAGGCTGTAAGGGTTGATGTTAGGGTTCTCGATGCTATAATGAACTTAATCGGCGAACTCGTTATTGCTAGAGGCAGACTTTTGCAAATTGCTTCCAAGTACAGGATTCAGGAGCTTAGCGAGATCATAAACGTGATGGACAAGTCCATTACGAGCTTGCAGGATGAAGTTATGAAGCTTAGAATGGTTAAGGTTGAAAATGTATTTAACAAATTCCCGAGAATGGTCAGAGATCTTTCAAGAAAGCTTGGAAAGAAGATCGACTTCACGATGGATGGTTTGGATACGGAGTTGGACAGAACCGTTTTGGATGAGATGAGCGATGCGATAATGCATTTGCTCAGAAATGCTGTAGATCATGGAATTGAAAGTCCCGAAGAAAGGCTGGCGGCCGGAAAGTGTGAAGTTGGAAAAATAAGGCTCTCTGCTAGGAGAGAAAGGAACAACGTTATTATAGAAATAGAAGATGACGGCAGAGGGCTAGATATTGAGAAAATAAAAAAGAAGGCAATAGAAAAGGGACTAATTTCAGAGAACAGCAAGCTGAGCGATGAAGAGATTAAGATGCTGATTTTTGTGCCCGGTTTCTCAACTAAAGACGTGCCCACCGAGATTTCCGGAAGAGGTGTGGGGATGGACGTTGTAAAAACGACTGTTGAAAGACTTGGCGGAAGTCTTAAAATTATATCCGAAAAGGGAAAAGGAACGAAGATTAGGATAGTCCTTCCCCCAACTGTAGCGATCATAAGGTCGCTTCTTGTAAGAATCGATGGCCAAACTTATGCGGTTCCAATTTCAAATGTTATTGAGGCTGTTTATGTTGATTCTGGGAATTATAGGAAGATACATGGGAGTCCGTTTCTTCTTGTTCGGGGAAATCTAATTCCTGCTTTTAGACTTTCCGAGATATTTGGTTGCGGTAACGGAAATGAAAATGGAGTTGGCATAATAGTCGAAAGGGAAGGAGAAAAAGTAGCTCTCATTGTCGATGCAATCGTTGATCAGCAGGAAATAGTTGTCAAACCCCTTACGGGGCTTTTGTCGAAGGTTAAAGGTTTTAGCGGGGTAACCATATTGGGTGATGGAACAGTTGCGCCCATTATAGATGTGGCAAATCTTTTGGGGGGTGAGAAGTTTGGTTGAAATAAAATTTAACGCCGAACAGATGGATGCACTAAAGGAACTCGGAAATATAGGCGTTGCACATGCGGCAACGTCTCTTTCAACTATGCTCGGGAAATTGATTGAAATGAGCGTCCCAAGTGTTAAATTGGCAGAAATCTCCAAAATTCATGAATTTTTTGATGAAAAACCGGTTACCGGTGTTGTTACAGCACTTGAGGACATGGAAAATGGTAGAAGCGGCTATCTTTTCATTGCCTTTCCGAATTCGGATAGACTGGTGAAGCTTCTTACAAGTGATCAATCTCTTCAGGATTCAACACTCATGGAGGTGGGAAATATACTTTCATCCTCTTTCTGCAATGCTATTGCAGAAATGCTTGGAATAATGCTGATTCCAAGTCCGCCGAGTTTTGCAAGCGATCTAATTATTGCAATAATTGAGGCAATAGTGGCCCAGATTGCAGATAAGAGTGATTACGTAATAATCTTCGAAACGGAGTTGAGGGAAAAAGAGGAGGCAATAGAAATTTTGGTTACGCTGATACCCGATGATAATTTTCTGGGCTATGTAATGAAAATGATGGGTATGCTGGGATAGCATGGAGATCGTGGTTGGGATAGGGGAAGCGAAAATTGCAGCATCGGGAATTCTGAAAACAATAGGCCTAGGATCATGTGTGGGGATTGCCATATACGATGTAAAACGTAAAATTGGTGGCTTGGCTCATGCGATGCTTCCAAAATCAAATGGTGTTAAAAATGCAAAATTCGTCGATTCAGCAGTTGATATACTGGTAGAGGGCATCACATCGATGGGGGGAAGCAAGGCAAATATGGTAGCGAAGGTAGCGGGAGGCGCACAGGTGTTCAAACATCTGTCACTGGAAAACCTTCGAATAGGCGAGAGGAATGTTGAAGCTGTAAAGAAAGCCTTGGAAAATCACAGGATAAGAATAATTTCGGAGGATACTGGCGGGAGTTTGGGTAGAACTGTTTATTTCTACCTGAGTGATGGGAGAATGCTCGTGAAGTACAGTAACGGTGATGGACTCTGGATCTGACGGTGAGATCAATCGTCAACTATGTAATGAAAAAAAGTGGATTAAGACTTGACATGTACCGGGAGAGCTTTCTGAGGCGAAGACTCGAGTTAAGGATGCGGAGTCTAGGATTCAGAAATCTTTCAGAGTATTTCTGCTACCTCAGGAGCAATGAGGGGGAAATTGCAGAACTAATAAATGCAATAGCGATCAACGTTACCGAATTTATGCGCGATGTAACACCCTTCAGGTTCTTCATGGAAAAAATTTTGCCAGAAATATCCGAAAAGAGGGTTTTGAGATTCTGGAGCGCGGGATGCGCTTATGGAGAAGAGGCTTATAGCATTGCGATTTGCACTCTAGAAGCAACGGAATGCAATTTCACCGTTTACGCGACCGACATCGATGATGAATGCTTAAAAAGGGCAGTAATGGGCATTTATTCTGAATCACAGCTCAGAAATCTGAGTGAGGAAATGAAAAGAAAGTATTTTGAAAGAATTGGAAACAAATTCAAGGTTAAAGACCCAGTTAAGAAGCATGTTAGGTTTAGAAAACATGATCTTACATCTCAGGAACCAGTAACGAGATTTCTGGATGCGATTTTTTGCAGAAATGTGTTGATATATTTCACCGAAGAGCAAAAAGCCAAAGTTCTCAGGGATTTTTACGAAGCACTTGTGGATGGAGGTTACTTGATTATAGGGAAAAGTGAAACTATTCCCAAGCTCGGATTTGAGTGCGTCAGTCTTTCGGAGAAGATTTACAAGCGAAAGCCCCGCTCTTTGGAGCGGG
>CAYXCK010000004.1:0-33191 GCA_964463575.1 uncultured archaeon | reverse complement strand
TAAAAAATTTTTAAAAATATTAAAATTTTTTGAACTTTTTGAGGGTTTCAGGATATTTATCAGGTTTTATCAGGAACTCCAGTATTTCAATTTCTTCAATAAGGTAGTACATTTCTTCCTCCATTGATCCATGAGGTTCTAGAAACTTTATCTCCGGATTTTCGAGGTATCTGGGATTCTTTATCCACTCTCCTTCAATGTAATAATAACAGGCCCCCCTCAAATTGGTGTAGGGCTCATATATTGAGCAGAAATTTCTTGAAACCCAGTTTGACGTTATTAGAACTTTCTCAGCTGGATTTATTGTAACATGCCCGTAATTTGGCGGAACTATTACTATATCACCTTTTCCAGCCTCAATGACGATGCAGTCGCTAATCTTTCCGAATTCCTTTTTTTGGAGAATGAAGAAAGCTTTTCCGTCTATTACTTGGTATATTTCAGGATATGTCAATCCTGAAGAATTTTCCGGATGGTAGTGTCCGTAAGTTTTTATTTTCTCCCCACCAACGCTCGCCGGAGGTATTATTGTAAAATCGTATCTTAAACCGTGTTCCAAGATTTTCTCTCTGTCGTTGTGGTTTTCAAATATGTCCCTGAACATGTAGTATGCATCGAAGTCTTTCTTCAGTTTCTCGGGATAAGCAAGAACTGGAAGTAAATCGCTTGCCCTTCTTATTTCAGGTCTGAAAAGGAAATCCCCAAACTGGTATTCCATATTACAAAAGATATCGGACAATTTAAATAATTCTTTTGACAGATGTTATCCATAGGCTCATCAGTCTTTTAAAACTTCTTTTCAGCTTTGTGTGTGAAGCTCGACAACTACTATGTGATCGAGGATGTTCAGACTTCAGAGGAATACGGATGCCCCCCGAACAAGAGGAGTGTTGAGGAGCACATAAAAAAGGGTTTTGTATGCATAGATAAGCCCAGAGGGCCCAGTAGTCATGAAGTAGTCGTATGGGTGAGGAATATACTTAATGTTAAAAAGACCGGTCACGCTGGAACGCTGGATCCCCGTGTTACCGGAGTATTGCCAGTTTTTATAGAAACGGCTACTAAGCTAGTTAAATTCCTCCAAGAATCTGGAAAAGAGTACGTTTGTGTAATGCGACTGCACGGGGATGTTAAGGAGGAGGAAATAAGAAAAGTTTTCAGAATGTTTACCGGGGAGATATACCAGAAACCGCCTTTGAAATCAGCCGTAAAGAAGCAGCTGAGAATTAGGGAGATATACAGCATGCAGATACTCGAAATAGAAGGTAGAGATATTCTTTTCAAAGTTTCAACGGAGTCGGGCACCTATATAAGAAAGCTCTGCAAGGATATGGGTGAAGTTCTTGGCGTGGGAGCTCACATGCAGGAGCTCAGAAGGACTAGGACTGGTGAGTTCGTTGAATCGGAGAGCTATACCCTGCAAGATCTCCTCGATGCATACATTTTCTGGAAGGAAGAAGGAGAGGAGCGTTACATAAGGGAGATAGTAAAACCGATGGAGGCAGCTGTTTCAAGTCTTCCGAAAATTGTAATAAAGGACACGGCAGTTGATGCTGTTTGTCATGGTGCGAACCTTTCGATAAAGGGTGTTGCAATTGTTGAGAAAAACGTAAAGAAGGACTCAACTGTGGCAATATTTACTGCGAAAGGTGAACTCGTCGCTCTTGGGAAGGCATTTTTCAGCGCAGATGAAATGCTCGAGCTTAAGAAAGGAATTGTGGTTGATGTTGAGAGGGTTCTGATGGAGAGGGGAGTTTATCCGAGTGTATGGAAATCAAAGTAGCGATCCCTTCTTCCTCACTCATCAACGAGACAGACGAAAAGATAAAGATATACAAGATAGGACAAATCGCGAGGGCATTGGCAATTTTCAGGATTAGAGAAGTCATAATTTACAGGGATCCGATTCTGGATGAAACAAAGCTAATAAGGAAGGTTCTTGAGTATCTCGAAACTCCGCAGTATTTAAGGAAATATCTTTTTCCAATTGACGAGGATCTGAGGTTTATAGGTGCCATTCCTCCTCTTGCAATACCTTCCCATAAGACGAAACATTTAAAAGTCGGTGAAGTGAGGGAAGGGGTCGTAAAGAAGGTGGCGCCTGACGGCACGCGATGGGTGGACATAGGCCTAGAGGCCCTTGCACCCCTCAAAACCGACAAAAAGAGGGGTGCACGCGTGACCGTCAGGATCGTTTCGAAGACCCCGTTGCTCGTCGAGGAAGCCGAACCTGAAGAATACTGGGGATATAGGGTGAGGGAAGCAGAGCTGAAGGATTTGCTTAGGGAGAGAGACGTCGTGATAACGTCGCGAAAAGGAAAGGTTCCGAGAGTGGGGGATATAAGAGGAGTAACGCTGGTGTTTGGAAATCCGAAAGAAGGTGTGTTTGAGATAATGAAAAGGATGGGTGTAAATATGGAGGTAGAAGCTTGGAACACGATTCCCAATCAGGGTGTTAGAACCGTTCGTTTGGAGGAGGCGATACTGGCCACCTTGGCGATTTTGAATTTCATTTCCTACTGGGGTGGTCCTAAATGAAGACCCATAGACCAAAGAGAGGTTCTCTAGCCTTTTCTCCCAGAAAAAGGGCTGAAAGGATAGTTCCGAGGATCAGAAGTTGGCCGGAATGCAATGAAGTTAGACTGCAGGGATTTGCAGGATACAAAGCCGGGATGACGCATGTTGTGATGATAGACGATAGAAAGAACTCGAAGACTTACGGGGAAGAAATAGTCGCCCCAGCAACTGTTATAGAAACTCCACCGATGAAAATTGCTGGAATAAGGATTTATGAAGAAACAGATTACGGTTTGAGGATAATAGAGGAGGTTTGGAGTAACAATCTGGATCTGTATCTGGACAGAAGGCTGAAAATTCCGAAAAAGAACAACTTGGATTTGGAGGCGTTAAAAACTTTGGAAGGAGACGAGGTAAGAGTGATAACGTACACGCAGCCCTATATGATCACAGGAGTATCTAAAAAAGTCCCAGATGTTATGGAACAAAAAGTGGGTGGAGATTTTAGGGCTGCCCTTGAATACGCAATATCAAAACTTGGAAAGGAAGTCAGAATTTCCGAGGTATTCAGGGAGGGGGCAATAGTTGATGTTAGCGCGATAACGAAGGGGAAAGGTTTCCAGGGGGTTGTGAAGAGGTGGGGGGTAATAACTCTCGACGCAAAGCATGCGAGAAGCAGCAAGCACAGAAGGGTTGGCACTCTCGGTCCTTGGACACCACACAGAGTTAGATGGACCGTTCCGATGTATGGCCAGATGGGATTTCATCAAAGGCTTGAGTTCAACAAAAGAATTCTGAAAATAGGGACCAATGGTGAGGAAATAACACCTAAAGGAGGCTTTCCCCATTATGGAGTTGTTAGGAGTGACTATGTTTTAATCGCAGGAAGCGTTCCTGGACCTGTAAAGAGACTTGTCAGGATAAGGGACGCTATAAGACCACCAAAGGCAGAGTTCACGGGTGTTAATCTGGTTTATGTCAGCACAAGCTCGAAACAGGGGAAGTGATATGAAGGCGAAAGTTTTGGGCTTGAAGGGTGAAGTGGTAGAGGTAATTGAGCTGCCAAGCGTTTTTGAGGAAGAATACAGGCCGGACATAATAAGAAAGGCAGTTCATGCAATCCAGTCTCATAGAAGACAACCGTATGGACCAAATCCGCTTAGCGGGTTTAACTACGCTTGGGAAAACTGGGGACCTGGCTATGGGTATGCGAGAGTTCCTAGATGGAAACTTGGTTTGAGGGCTGTTGTAGTTCCGCAGGCAGTTGGTGGCAGGGAAGCACATCCTCCAAAGGTTCAGAAGAAGTGGGGAGAAAAAATAAACAAGAAAGAAATGAGGAAGGCTTTGAGATCCGCAATAGCGGTAACGGCAAATGCTGAAGTTGTTAAAAACAGAAACCACATTTTCGACGGGGATTTGCCAAAAGTTGTTGTAGATGAAATTGAGGCTGTAAGCAAAACGAAAGATGCGGTGTCAGTTTTGAAAGCAATAGGAGTTTATGGAGATATAGAAAGGGCAAAGGAGAGAAAAAGACAGAGAGCAGGAATTGGAAAAATGAGGGGGAGGAGATATGTTTCGAAGAAAAGTGTTTTGATAGTAGTTAACGAGGACAAGGGAATAATAAAAGCCGCAAAAAGTCTTCCGGGTGTCGACGTTGTGACAGTGAGAAACTTGAATGTTGAATTGCTTGCTCCGGGCGGTCATCCTGGAAGACTTGTTGTTTGGAGTAAATCAGCTTTGAAGGCGCTTGAGGGATGGTTATGCTCATAAAATATTTCCTCGTAACCGAAAAGGCCATGCTTGAGCTTGAGAAGAACGTTGTTACCGCGGTTGTAAATATTAAGGCTAGGAAGGAGGACATAAAAAAGGAGTTTGAAAAACTCTTTAATGTTGAAGTAGAAAATGTAAACGTTCTGATAACTCCGAAAGGCGAGAAAAAGGCTTACATCAAGCTTAAGCCTAATTACTCTGCGGAAGAGCTGTTGTCAAAACTGGGAATATTCTGAGGTGGTGTTATGGGTAAAAGAATCATCTCTCAAAATAGAGGAAGAGGAAGTCCAACTTACACGGCACCTTCGCATAAATACAAGGCTGATATAAAGCATTTGCCTTTCAGAGATCAGACAATTGCTGCGAGAATTGTAGACATAGTTCACGATTCTGTGAGAAACGGTCCGATAGCCTTGGTTAAGCTTCCGGATGGAAGGGAGGAATACGTACTTGCTGTTGAGGGTCTTGGCACTGGAGACTGGATTTATGCTGGCGAAAATGTTGAGATATCTCCCGGTAACACAACTTATCTGAAGAATATCCCAGAAGGAACACCTGTTTGTAACATCGAAAAAGTCCCCGGAGATGGCGGAAAATTTGTCCGAGCGAGCGGGACCTTTGCTCTGGTGGTTTCTAGGGAAGAGGACAAAGTTATAGTTCAGATGCCGTCTGGTGAGCTAAAATCATTCCATCCTCTGTGCAGGGCTACAATTGGCATAGTTGCCGGAGGAGGGAGAGTGGACAAACCTTTTGTTAAGGCTGGAAAGAAGTATCACAAGATGAAGAGCAAGGCCGCTAAATGGCCCAGAGTAAGAGGGGTTGCAATGTGTGCAGTCTATCATCCATTTGGCGGTGGGAAACACCAGCATGTTGGAAGACCCAAGACTGTAAGCAGAAATGCTCCCCCGGGAAGGAAAGTTGGAAGCATAGCTGCGAGAAAGACGGGTGTGAGGAGGTGATTTTATGGCTTTAAAGAGCAAGGTTGTCAGGCCAAGAGAATTTCTCTTTCGTGGCTACACGTTTGAGGAAATTCAGAAGATGTCCCTTGAGGATTTCGTTAAGTTGCTTCCGGCAAGGGAGAGAAGGAAGCTGAAGAGGGGTCTGACAGGGAAGGAAAAGATTCTGCTGGAAAAACTGAAGAAGAAGGGAACCGTTAGAACACACGTTAGAGATATGGTCATACTTCCAGAGATGGTGGGTAGGACGATATTCGTGCATAATGGCAAGGAATTCGTCAAAGTTGAAATAAAACCAGAAATGCTGGGCCATCGTCTTGGTGAATTCGCAATGACGACAAAGTTCGAGAAACACAGCGGTCCCGGAGTTGGGGCTACGAGAAGCAGCAAGTTCGTACCTCTCAAGTGACCTCTATGGCAAGGATCGCTTATTCCTACGAACCAAAAGATGAGACAAAAGCCGCTAGGGCTATGGGTTACGAAATTCCGATGAGTTTCAAGCATGCAGTGGAGATTTGCAGGGAGCTTAAGGGAAAAAGAATTCCCCAAGCAATGAAATTTTTGGAGGAAGTGATAGAAATGCGAACTCCTGTGCCGATGAGGAAGTACAAAAAGAAAGTTGCCCACAAGAATATTCCGGGCTGGTACGCCGGAAGATATCCGCAGAAAGCTGCTAAGGAAATTTTGAAGGTTTTAAAGAATTTGAAGGCAAATGCTGAGTACAAGGGTTTGAATGTTGACGAGCTCGTAATAGTTCATGCTCAAGCAAAAAAGGGCAGATGCATCGTTAGATACGTTCCAAGAGCATTTGGTAGGGCCGTGCCAAAGAGAAAACAGTTGACGACTGTTGAATTTGTTGCGGAGGTTTCGGAGGTGAAGTGATGGCTGTGGAAAGAAAATTCGTCCAGGACAGAGTAAGAAGAATGCTCGTCAAGGAGTGGATAAGGGAAGAGGTCAAAAATGCCGGTTTTGGGGGAGTTGATATAGTAAGAATGCCGCTTGGAACCCAAGTAACTCTTTTCGTGGAAAGGCCGGGGCTGGTTATAGGAAAGGGTGGAAGGAGAATAAAAATGCTGACAGAAAAGCTCAAGGAGTTTGGACTCGACAACCCTCAAATAAGCGTTGATGAAGTTGAAAAACCCGAATTCAATGCCCAGCTAATGGCCTCTCTTCTGGCTAGGGCGCTTGAGAGAGGATGGTATTTCAGGAGGGCCGGATACAGGTTCCTTTACAGGATTATGGAAGCTGGGGCTAAAGGCTGTGAAATCGTAATAAGCGGAAAGCTGGTAAGCGAAAGGGCGAGAACCGAAAAGTTTGTTGCTGGAACAATTATACACACAGGCGATGCCGCTTACACCGCTGTTAGAAAAGGCTTTGATATTGCGGTAAAGAAGCTCGGCGTCTTTGGTGTAACTGTCCGAATAATTCCTCCGGATGTGGTATTGCCGGATGAATTCGAAGTAAAGGAAGGAGGTGTTCCGATTGAAAATGAGGGAAATAAGGGAGTTGAGCAGGGAGGAGCTCAAGAAAAAGCTCAGGGAGCTTGAAATTGAACTTATAAAGCTAAGAACCAAAGTCAGGAGCGGAGGAGCAATCAAGAATCCCGGAGCGATAAGGCAGATAAGAAGGGATATAGCGAGGATAAAGATGGTTTTATGCGAAAGAAAATAGCCGAGCTGATCGCAAGGGACTGGATAGGAATGAAAGTTGAGGTTGTTGAAAGTCCTAACAAGTGCGAAATCGGGCTCAAGGGAGAGATAGTTGATGAAACTGAAAAAACTTTCAGAATTATTACTGAAAAAGGTTTAAAAATCGTAGCGAAGAAAGGAAGAAGCTTCAGGATCGAATACGAGGGGAAGAAGATGAGGATAAGTGGTGACCTGCTGGCTTTCAGGCCTGAGGAGAGAATAATGAAGGGTTTGATGTTAATAAAAAGAGCGAAGGGGGTAGTTAAATGAGGAACATAGGTATTGAGGTAAAGCCACCTGCAGGAGTTTGTAACGATGAGAATTGTCCGTTTCACGGGAAGCTGTCAATAAGGGGGCAAATACTTACTGGAAAAGTTGTAAAGGTCTACGGAAAGACTGCCGTGATCGAAAGAGAGCTGATAAAATATGTCAGTAAGTATGAAAGATACATGCGTAAGAGATCTAAGATTCACGCTCACAACCCGGACTGTATAAGGGCTAGGCCTGGGGATATAGTTAGAATTGGAGAATGTAGGCCCATAAGCAAGACAAAAAGTTTCGTAATTTTGGAGGTGATGTCTAGTGCAGGCGATAAAAGCTAAAATTCCGAGAGCTTTGCCAACAGGAGCTATGCTCGTCTGTGCAGACAACAGCGGGGCAAGGGAAGTGCAGATAATTTCGGTTATAAATTACAAGGGTGTGAGAAGGAGATATCCAGCTGCAGGAGTAGGCGATATGGTAGTGGTCAGCGTAAAAAAGGGTTTGCCTGAGATCAGAAAACAGATTCATTATGCCGTAATAATAAGGCAGAGAAAGGAATACAGAAGACCCAACGGTGAAAGGATAAAGTTCGAAGACAACGCTGCGGTTTTGGTTAACGAAAAAGGCGAACCCAAAGGTACAGAAATTCGGGGACCAGTTGCGAGGGAGGCTGCAGAAAGATTTCCGAAAATTGCAACAATAGCTTCGATTTTGGTGTGATTCCTATGCAGCCGAGAAAGCAGAGAAAATGGCTTTTCAAAACTTCAAAGCTACATGAAAGGCATAAACTTCTGAATGCAATGCTTTCTGAAAAACTCAGAGAAAAATACAAGAAGAACGCAGTCAGGGTCAGAAAGGGGGATAAAGTTAGAATAATGCGTGGAGACTTTGCGGGTCATGAGGGTAAAGTTGTGGAGGTAGATATGAAGAGATGCAGGATAAAGGTTGAAGGGGCCACGATTACAAAATCTGACGGAACCGAAGTTTTGGTTCCGATTCATCCTTCAAATGTTATGATCATCGAGTTCGGAGAAGTTGATGACGTAAGGAAGAAAATACTTGAGAGGTGAAATTAATGCATCAGAAAAGAATTTCCGCTCCAAAAACATACAAAATTCCTAGAAAGGCTGGTAAATGGGTGGTAAAGCCATCCCCAGGACCGCATAACAAGGAAGCGATCCCTTTGGCCTTGGTTGTACGGGATCTTTTGCAGTATGCAGACAATCTCAGGGAAGCTAGAAAAATAATAGTGGCTGGAGAGATATTGGTGGATGGAGTTGTTAGGAAGGATTACAAGTTCCCTGTTGGTCTTTTCGATGTAGTTTCAATTCCAAAGCTCGGAAAAAATTACAGGGTTGTTTTTGACGAGAAAGGCCGGTATGTTCTCAGGGAAATCGAAGATTACGATAGAAAAGTCTACAAGATTGTTAATAAAACGATCCTGAGAGGAGAGAAGGTTCAGCTTAATCTTTTTGACGGAACAAACATACTGGCAACGAACGATTATAAAACGAAGGATTCAGTTTTGCTGAAAATCCCTGAAAAGCAGATTTTAGATCATCTCAGATTCGAAGAGGGAGCGCTGATAATGATAGTCGGCGGAACGCATGCGGGAGAGATAGGAAGGGTTAAGGAATACAAGATCGTAAAAGGTTCTGGATCGAATCTGGTAACAGTAGAAACACCAGTTGGTGAGATAACGACTGTGGAGGATTATATCTTTGTGATAGGGAAAAAAGAGAGCGATAAACCTGTTATAGACTTGGGTGTCTAGTATGTTGGAGCTGAAGGTTAAGGAGAACCCGATGAGGGAAATAATTCTTGATAAGGTGGTTATAAACCTTGGAATTGGTCAGAGCGGTGAGAGAATAGAAAAGGGTATGAAAATGCTTGAAAAACTTGTCAATCAGAAGCCGGCAACTACAATTGCAAAGAAAACAATAAAGAATTTCGGGATTAGAAGGGGAGAAACGATCGGCCTTAAAGTTACGCTGAGAGGAAAAAAAGCCATGGAATTTCTGCTTAAGGCTCTGAAAGTTAAGGAAATGAGACTTAGCAAGAGATCCATAAATGCGGGGAATTTTTCATTTGGGATTGCGGAACACATAGACATTCCTGGAGTTGAGTATGATCCAGACATCGGGATATTTGGTATGGATGTGTGCGTTAGCCTGAAAAGAAGGGGGTATAGGGTTGCTGAAAGGAGGATTGCAAGATCCAAGGTTGGGAAGAAGCATAGGATAACAAAGGAGGAAACAATTAATTGGCTCGAAAGTCTGGGGGTGATCGTTGAATGAGCGAAACCAAGAAGAAATTTGGTAGAGGTGCAAACGAGTGCAAGAGATGCGGAAGAAGAAGGGGTTTGGTGAGGAGATACGATATATTCCTGTGCAGGCAATGCTTCAGAGAAACGGCAATGGAATTGGGATTTAAGAAGTACTGGTGATTACCATGAGTGTCGACACTCTATCAAGTGCGATGATAGAGATAAGGAATGCCGAAGTGATCGGCAAAAGGTACTGCGAAGTTATGGCCACAAAGCTTGTGGGAAACGTTCTGAAGGTGATGAAAAATCACGGTTACATAAAGGGCTACGAGTTCGTGAAGGAGGGGATAAGGAGCAAGTTTGTAATAGAACTCACCGGAAACATAAACAACTGTGGAGCGATAAGACCGAGATTCTCTTCAAAAGTTACGGAATACGAGAAGTATGAAAGAATATACCTTCCTGCGAGGGATTTTGGCATTCTGATAGTTTCTACAACAAAGGGTGTGATGAGCCAGAAGGAAGCAAGAGAGCTTGGATTGGGAGGTGTTCTCCTTGCCTTCGTCTACTAAAGAATACGTCAGCGTTGTAAAAATTCCGGAGGGAGTTGAAGTTACCGTCGAAGGCGATCCCATTTCCGGGTACATTGTAAAGGCAAAGGGACCTCTGGGAGAGAACTCCAAACTCCTTAGGTTCAGAGATGTATTTATAGAAAAGAACGGAAGTGAGATAAGAATCAGAACGCCGAAGTTGAAGTCGAAGCATAAGGCAATGGTTGGCACTTTTACCGCTCATGTTAGCAATTTGATAAAAGGCGTTAAAGAAGGTTTTGAGTACAAGCTGAAGGCCGTTTATGCTCACTTTCCTATGAAAATCAGGGTTTCTGGGGATGAGATAATAATAGAGAACTTCCTAGGCGAGACAACGCCCAGAAAAGCCAAGATCGTTGGAAGGGCTAAAGTTGAGGTAAAGGGCCAGGAAATATTTGTGAGGGGGGTTGATATAGAGGAATGCGGCCAAACTGCCGCGAATCTTGAAAGGGCTACAAAAATAAAGCAGAAGGACAGGAGAGTTTTTCAGGATGGAATTTACATAGTAAGCAAACCTTAGGTGGTATTGATGAGTATACGTACCCTTTTAAGGCTTAGAAAAAGATTGAAATCGAGAAAACCTGAGTTCAGGAGGTACTGCTGGGACAGGAAGCTTAAACTCAGAAGAAAGAGCTGGAGGAAGCCGAGAGGATTGGACAATGCAATGAGATTAGAATACGGTGGAAAATGGTCTGGAAGAAAGAGAGTTAAAATAGGTTTCCGCGGACCAAAGGCAGTTCGCGGCCTGCATCCCAGTGGTTACGAGGAAGTTCTGGTATACAATGAAAAGCAACTGGAAAAAGTGGATCCAAATAGACAGGCGATAAGGATTGCAAGTTGTGTTGGGTTGAGGAAGAGGGTTTTGATAGAGTCTAAGGCAAAGGAAAAAGGTATAAAGATCCTGAATCCTTTAAGGTGATGATCATGAACTTATCCTTGCAGAGAAGACTTGCTGCGGAAGTTTTGAAATGTGGAAAGAACAGGATATGGTTCAATCCAGAAATGCTGGGAGATATTTCAACCGCATCCACAAAGCAGGATATAAGGGAACTAATAGAGAGGGGCGCGATTAAGAGAAAGCCAGTGAAGGGGGTTTGTAGGGCGAGGATAAATGAAAGGAGGCTAAAGAAAGCAAAAGGAAGAAGGAAGGGATATGGAAGTAGAAAAGGTAAGAAGACGGCGAGAATGCCAAGGAAGAGGGTATGGATTCTCAAAATAAGGGCGCTAAGAAGAAGGCTAAGAGAGCTAAAGAAGAGTGGAGAAATAGATAGGAGAACGTACAGGAAGCTTTACAGGATGGCAAAGAGCGGAGTCTTCAGGAGCGTTGCCCATCTCAATTCGTACGTCCAAGAGATGAAAAGGTGATCTGATGGCCAAGGGGCCAAGATACAAAGTCCCTCATAGAAGGAGGAGAGAAGGAAAGACGAATTACAGGAAAAGACTGAAGCTTTTGCTTTCCAAAAAACCTAGGCTTGTTGTGAGAATAACAAATCAGAGAGTGATAGCCCAGATTGTTAAATACAGGCCTGAGGGTGATGAAATCGTTGTTGCAGTCGACTCATCAAAGCTGAGGGATTTTGGCTGGAAAGGCGATCTTAACAACACGCCTGCATCCTATCTGACAGGCATTTTGATCGGTAAAAAAGCCCTAGAAGCCGGGGTAACAGAGGCAATTCTGGATATTGGTCTGAAAACACCAACAAAAGGGGCTAGAGTTTTTGCAGTGCTGAGGGGGGCTGTGGAGGCAGGTTTGCAGGTTCCATATGACAGCGAAATCCTGCCTGACGATTCAAGAATCTTTGGACATCACATCGCTGAATACTACAAACAGAATCCTGAAAGGTTTGGTGAATATGAGAAAAGGGGACTAAGTCCTGAAAAATTGCCCGAGCATGTGAAGGAAGTAAAAATGAAGATATTAGGGTGATCGAATGGAATGGGCGCCGAAGACTAGGCTTGGAAAACTGGTTGCTGAAGGAAGGATAAAGACAATTGATGAAGCTCTTGCCAGCGGACTGCCGATCAAGGAGCCTCAGATAGTAGACATATTACTCCCAAATTTGGATGAAGATATTCTGGAGATCTCGATGGTTCAGAGAATGACGGACAGCGGCAGAAGAACGAAATTCAGGGTAACGGCTGTGGTTGGTAACAGGAACGGATATGTTGGGGTTGGGGTGGGAAAAGCTTCGCAGGTTGCGCCAGCGATACAAAAGGCTGTTGAAAACGCAAAGATAAACATATTCAGGGTAGAGAGGGGTTGCGGTTCGTGGGAATGTGGTTGTGGTACATCTCATTCTGTACCCTTCAAGACTTCCGGCGTTTGCGGAAGCGTGAGGGTTACCCTTGTTCCTGGCCCTAAAGGGCTCGGAATAGTTGCTGCAGACGTTGCGAAGAGGGTTATAGAGCTTGCCGGAGTCAGAGACGTTTGGTCTATGACTTTTGGAGAGACAAGAACAACTCTTAACTTTGCGATGGCGACTTTTGAAGCCCTTAAAAGAACTTGTTTCATGAAGAGGTGAAAATATGATCGCAGTGGTGAGATTGAGGGGTACAATTGACGTTCATGCAAAGATAAAGGAAACGCTACGCCTTTTAAGGCTTCACAGAAGATATCACTGCGTCGTAATTCCAGATACACCTTCTTATCGTGGAATGCTCCAGGTTGTTAAGGACTATGTTGCCTTTGGAGAGATAGATGCAGAAACGCTTGCAATGCTTTTGAGACACCGTGGCAGGCTTGTGGGGGATAAGTCTCTTACGGATGAGTACCTTCAGAAGAACACGCCCTATAAGAGCATAGAGGATTTTGCAAAGGCCGTTGTAGAGGGAAAAGCAAAGCTGACGGATATACCCGGACTAAAACCGGTCTTTAGGCTACATCCACCAAGAAAGGGCCTGAAAAATATAAAGTGGCACTATCCGAGGGGAGATTTGGGTAGGCATGGAAATATTAAGGATCTGCTTTACCGAATGAGGTGATCTTATGCCAAAGCTGAGGGTCAAGAAATATAGAGGCTCGAGAACTTGCGGTGGGGGCAGTCATAAAAAGAGGAGGGGTGCCGGACATCGCGGCGGCAGGGGAAATGCTGGAGTTCACAAGCATAAATATCTGAGGTTCATCAAGCTTGCAAAATTGGGTTTGTATGAGTTCGGAAAGCATGGATTTACGAGACCGAAAGCCGTCGTGGAAGAGTATTCTAGGGAGAAGACGCTGTTGTCGAGGCTGAAGGAGCTTAGGGAGGAGGGAAAGCTCGATGAGAATACTTACAGAATCCTTAAATCCAAAAGCGAGATAAATGTTGGAGACTTGGATTCGATAATTGAAATTCTTTCAAATCTCGGTCTGGCCGAAAGAAGAGGGGAAAAATTCTTTGTGGATCTTGGAGCTCTTGGATATTCAAAACTGCTCGGCTCTGGAAAGGTTACTAGGGCCATAGAAGTTAGGGTTGAAAGGGCTACCGAAAAAGCGGTTGAGAAACTTAAGGCTGCAGGTGGTGGGGTAGTATAGAATGGATTCCCTTATTAGGACCCTTAAACCCTACATAGAGAGAATACCGAGCGTAGAGAGGCCTAAGGGACACGTACACTTCAGGCAGAAGTTCATGTGGACTTCTGCAATTTTGATTCTTTATTTCATTCTTTGCAACGTTCCAGTTTTTGGATTATCCCCAGAATCCATCGACATATTCGAGGCTTATAGAGCGCTATTTGCTGGTGCAAGCGGGTCGATACTGGCTTTGGGGATAGGGCCAATTGTTACAGCTTCGATCATACTCCAGCTAATGGTTGGGGCGGGAATAATAAGGCTTGACTTAACGAATCCGGATGACAGGGCAGCATATCAGGAATTTCAGCGGTTTTTGGTTTTTGTGATGATAGCAGTTGAAGCATTTCCTCAGATTGCAGCCGGATTCCTTCTTCCGGATTCGGGTTTGGCCCAGAGGCTTGGAGTTCCTCTGGAATTCATATCATTTCTGATATTCATACAGCTCTTCCTAGGCGGAGTTCTGATAGTCTACATGGATGAGGTTGTCTCCAAGTGGGGTATAGGCAGTGGTGTAAGTCTTTTCATACTTGCAGGTGTATCGCAAGCCATAGTAATCGGTCTTTTCAACTGGATCACTCCGCCGAACAGTTTTTTGCCGGCGGGGATAATACCCAGATGGATATACTTTGCGCAGCATTATCCGATCGAATTTCTGCTTAGCGGAAACGGAATGATGATGTTACTGCTGGAGGGCGGAATAATCGCATTGATTACAACTGCGGTTATCATACTCCTCGTGGTTTTTTTCGAGGGCACAAGAGTCGAGATCCCAATGGCCCATGCAATGGTTAGAGGCGCAAGGGCATCTTTTCCAATAAAGCTGATCTATGCCAGCGTCCTCCCGATGATCTTTGTCAGGGCTTTGCAGGCGAACTTTGTGATGTTTGGCCAGATACTGCATTCCAGAGGAATAACTATTTTCGGGGAATTTGTTGGAAACCAGCCCGTGAGCGGGATAATGTACTTTTTGTCACCGATAAACAGCCCATACGACTGGGTTCCCGAACTCGTCAGATCGAAGGGGGCTGCATTTGCAGCTATTCCCGATTGGGCAATATATCTACATCTTTTGATCGATGCCATGATATTGGTGGGAGGTGGAATTCTTTTCGCGATCTTCTGGGTTCAGACAACCGGAATGGATGCAAAAACAGTTGCAAGTCAGATATCTAGGTCTGGAATGATGATTCCGGGCTATAGGAAATCCCCCGCTGCTCTGGAAAGGCTACTGGAAAGGTATATCCCAAAGGTTACGATAATCGGAGGGGCACTTATTGGAATTCTGACGCTCATCTCGAACATGCTGGGGACGATTGGAAATGTTGGGGGAACAAGCTTACTGCTTGCTGTGAGCATAGCTTACAGGTTCTACCAGGATTTGGCAAGGGAGCAGCTGACTGAGATGCATCCGCTGCTCAGGAAAATGCTCGGTGAGGAATAATGAGGCAGCTGGCTTCGAAGCTTGCAACTTTTTTCGGCTTCTTTCTTTTCTTTGCCATAATCTTCAGCTACGAATTCAGGATTTTCTTAGCCTTGGCCATGGAAACTATTTTTTCACCGATTTTGGGTCTTAGATTTCATTATCTTGTCCTGATCATGGCAGTAATAACAGCGCTGTACTCAAATTTGATTCAGAAATATACGGTCGACTACAGAAGGTTGAAGGAGCTGCAGAGCAAAGTTTCGCAATATCAAAGGGAGTATATCGATGCCGTGAAGAAGAAGAATCAGTACAAGCTAAAGCAGCTTGAGCAAAAGAAGGATGAGATTAGGCTTATGCAGAGCGAATTGATGGGAATGCAGTTCAAACCTATGGCTTACACATTCATAGTCTCGATCCCCATTTGGGCTTGGCTTTGGGAGAGAGCTTATCTGAGCTACAGGAATCTGAAATTTGGAGAACCAATTCTGGAAGGTTTTAACTTAAAAAATGAGCTTTTTGAGCTTACTTCTCCATTTTTGGGAAGCATACATGTTTACGACTTCATCCTTATCTTCCCATGGTGGCTCTTCTGGTATCTACTCTGCTCCATTATGTTCGGCCAGATTTTTAAGAAAATTTTGAAGGTGGGAGTTTGAAGATAACAATCTCCGGGCCACCGGGAAGCGGAAAGACGACTGTTGCAAGGATACTGAGTGATAGATTGAAAATAAAGCTCATTTCTGCTGGAAGTGTTTTCAGGCAACTTGCAAAGGAAAGGGGGATGAGTATAGAGGATTTCAGCAGGCTTGCCGAAATAGATCCGGAGATAGACGTTCTCATAGATAAGATGCAGAAAGAGATGGCAGAAAGGGAGAAGAATGTGATTGTGGAAGGAAGGCTCTCTGCTTGGATGATAAAAGATGCAGATCTTAAAGTTCTAATTTTTGCCGATGCGGAAATAAGATACAGCA
Organism: uncultured archaeon; assembly: GCA_964463575.1. Lineage (GTDB taxonomy): Archaea > Halobacteriota > Archaeoglobi > Archaeoglobales > Archaeoglobaceae > WYZ-LMO2. The sequence goes on along the minus strand of CAYXCK010000004.1, from coordinate 17,199 downwards.
GAATTGCAAGGAGAGAGGGAAAGGATGTTCAGATTGTCCGTCAGGAGACGAAGATGAGGGAGGAAATTGAGAGGAGGAGATATCAGAAGTATTACAACATAAACGTTGACGACTGGAGCATCTACGATTTAATAGTAAATTCCAACAGACTTTCAGCGGAGAAGATAGCCGAAATAATAATCAGCGCACTAAAATGAAAGGAGTCTACATACTCTGGCTAAGGGATCTGAAGAGGTACACCAGAGCTAGGAGCAGATTTTTCGGTTCCTTAGCCATGCCCTTATTCTTCTTAGCATTTTTTGGTCTGGGATTTCGGCGAGTTACTTTTCCATCGATCGAAATTGGTTACATGGAATTTTTAACACCCGGGATAGTTTCGATGGTTGTTATATTTTCCGGAACTCTTTCAGGTGTTTCGGTTGTTTGGGACAGGCAATTCGGTTTTCTTAGGGAAATAATGGTCTCGCCCGTAAGCAGGACTGCTATAGTTCTCGGCAGAACGCTGGGTGGGGCAACGATTGCAACAATTCAGGCAACCATTCTGGCGGCGATATCTCATTTCTTGGGTTTTGCAATGGAACCGAGTAGGATTCCAGCAGCATTGCTGGCAATCTTTGTCTTCTCCATAATCTGCACCGTGACCGGGATAGCAATTTCATCTGTCATCACCGACATCCATGGATTCCAGCTCATAGTCAACTTCTTCGTTTTCCCGATCTTCTTCCTATCCGGTGCGATTTTTCCCGTTTCGGAGTTTCCGGAAATAGTTGAAAGCATTGCGAAATTGAGTCCTTTCACTTATGGAGTAGATCTCGTGAGGTTCTCGATGGTGAGCCTTTCCCTCTTCGATCCATTGGTTGATGTCATCGTAATTTTTCTTTATCTCTCTCTGATGCTTTCCATCGCTTCATATCTATTTTCTAGAACTGAAGTGAGATGAAATCGTTCTGCCGATCCTAACTCCGCTTTCGAGCACTTCTTCACCCCTAATGAAAACCATTTTCGGAAATATCGCCTCAAAACCCTCGTATGGAGTCCAGGAGCATTTTGAATGCAAGTCCTCGGCTTTTATTTTTCTTACATCCTTTAGATTGAACACGGCAAAGTTTGCAAATTTTCCAACCTCTATTTCACCATAGTCGCTGAATCCAAACAATTTTGCCGGATTTCTGGCAATTTTTTCAACTAGATCGCTGAAGTTTATGATTCCGAGCTTTACAAGCCTTAAAAATATCGGATACATCGTCTCCACTCCCGGAAATCCCGGGCTTCCGGATTCCTTGTCCTCAATTGTGTGAGGAGCATGATCTGAGGCCAGAATTTTTATTCTGGAAAAATTTTTCAGAAGCCATTCTGCATCATTCTTATCCCTCAAAGGTGGATTTACGTTTACGAGATTTCCCAGTCTTTCAAAATCCCGGGTACTTAGCAGTATGTGATGCGGTGTTACCTCGAAGCTCGATGCGGTTTTTTCAACGATCTCTACCGCCTCTTTTGTCGAAAGGTGGCAAAAGTGAAAGTTGGAGATATCCAAGCATTTTCTGACAGCAATTATTTCGGCCTCTTTTGGACGGTATAGAAAATTTGGAAAACCACTTTTTACAAGGGAGGGATCTTCAGCATGAACAGAAATTCTCCAAATTCCTTTTACTTTTGACAATTCTTCGTATCCCACTTCCAGCTCCTTGTTTTTGTTTTCTAGAAAAACTTCTCCAATGGCCGGCAAATGATATCTCGCCGCAATTCTTCTCACAACATCTCCAATTCTATCAGCGTTCTTCTTCGTCAATGCCAAGTTCAAAGAATAGTCCACGTAGCTTTTTCTTTCTGCGACCTCCATTCTTTTGAGATAGATATCCTCACTATCCACCAGAGGCTTAGTGTTTGGCTGGTCAACAACTAAACAAATTCCGCCGTGAAGGGCTGAAAGCGAACCAGTTTCGATTGTTTCTTTCCTTTTTTCCTCGAAATCCCTGAAATGAACATGCACATCTATTCCGGCCGGTAGGATGATTCCCTGAACTTTCCTACCTTTAACCAGTTTGCCTATCCTCTTTATTCTCCCATCATCTATCTCTATTCCAGCCTCTATAAAGGAACCCTTATAGAATATCTTTCCTTCCAGCATTCAGAAGCGCCCTGAACCTTTCCACAGCTTTTTTGACCCTTTCTTTATCCCTTCCGGAGAATTTCACCACAACATATCCGTATTTTGGATATGAACCGATATGAACATCGGGGAACTCTGAAACCACTTGGTTTAACTCCTTCAGTATCTTAACCTCGAAGCCGTCTATTCTAACCTGATCTTCAAAATAATCGAGCTTTTCGAATTTTTCCAGTATTTTTGAGAATGTGTTCTCCATTTCAGCCGGTACTCCCGGCATTACGGCAATGTTTTCAACGATGTAAGCAGGAGCGGCTCCAACATCGTTCCAGATTAGCTCACTGCCTTCAGGAATTGATGAAAGTTTTCTTATCGCCTCCTCCTCGTTGCTCACACTCTTGAGGAAATTGTAGACCTTTTCGTTTATGAGGAGCTTTCTTTTCAAAGCTTTTGCAATCGCCTCGTTTGTTACGTCATCGTGTGTGGCCCCAAGACCGCCAGTAACCAGAACGAAGTCATAGAGTCTTGATGCCCTTTCAACTTCCTCTGCGATCTCGTTAACGTCATCCGGGACCACTATGATCCTTTTCACCTCATGCCCCCTCTCCACGAGCTTTTTTGCCATGTAGGATGCATTAGTGTTAACGGTGTCTCCGCTTAGGAGTTCGTTTCCGACGTTTATTATAACGAACTTCATAGCTTTCTCCTCAAGTTCTGGTACATTCTGCCCTGAAGCCCATGAAATGCTGAAAAGCCTTCAGCAAGCCTCTGATCTAGCGAAACCCTGTCGAAGGATACGAGTTCTTCAGAATAAAGTGCAAATGGTGAATATCTTGCCACAGGCATGGCAGAACCCTTGTATAGCTTCATTTTAACCCAGCCCGTTACCCTTTCTTGGGTTTTGTCAATGAATGCATTCAAAGCTTCGAATAGAGGGTCATTCGTGAGTCCGTAGTAAACAAGCTCGGACCACTCCTCCTCAACGATCTTTTTGAACTTCAGCTCCCTTCTGCTCAATACCAGCTTTTCTAAATCCCTGTGAGCATTGATAAGAATTGTGGCTGCCGGGTGCTCGTAATTTTCTCTTGCTTTCAGGCCAAGAACTCTATCCTCGATCATGTCGGTCCTTCCTATACCGTGTCTCCCTCCGAGCTCGTTCAGATATCTGATAAGCTCGAAGCCATCGAACTTCTGATCGTTAACGGCAACGGGAATTCCTTTCTCAAAATCGATCTTTACAATTTCCGGCTCGTCGGGAGCAAATTTTGGAGATTTTGTCCACTCGTATATCTCTTCGGGTGGAATGAAGCTCGGATCCTCAAGTTTTCCCCCCTCTATACTCCTGCTCCATAGATTCTCATCAACGCTGAAAGGTTTCTCTTTCGTTGCGGGAACATCGATTCCGTGCTGTTTCGCATATTCTATCTCCCATTCCCTAGTTAAGTTCAGCTCCCTCACAGGCGCGATGACCCTGAAGCCGTATTGTCTGAACACGTTTTCAAACCTGAGTTGGTCATTTCCCTTTCCGGTGCATCCGTGTGCAATTGCATCTGCCTTTTCAATTAGGGCAATTTCGGCTACTTTTTCGGCTATTATCGGTCTTGCCATTGCGGTTCCAAGCACGTAACCTTCGTATTCTGCATTTGCCTTTATGAGCCTGTAAATCGCTTCTACAAACTCTTTTCTGGCTGCTACTGTGTAATGCTTGTCGGCGTACTTCTTTCCCCTTTCCTCAGCCCTCTTTAGCTCTTTTTCTGGGAGCCCTATGTCTACAGTCACCGTTACAACTTCATCGAATCCGTATTTTTCCCTCAGAAGGAAAATGCATACCGTGGTATCTAAGCCACCGGAGTATGCTAGGACTGCCTTCATAGAGGTAGTAGTTATGCGCATTTTAAATCTTCTGAATTTTGCAGAAATCTTTATCTATCTGAAAATAACTGGATTCATGTTTTTTGATTCTCATGTGCACACAGAAGGTCTGGGAGTTTCGGAATTGAGAAAAATGAAAGAAGCAGGAATAGAAAGGGTATGCAGTCTATCGTTTTATCCAATAAAGCCCCATTTCCCGCAAACCCTAATCGATAATTTCAGAAAAATGGAGGAATTTGAGAGACGGAGATGCGAAGCTCTTGGGATAGAGATGATTCCGGGGGTGGGAATACATCCCAGATGCATACCTCCAAATTATGAAACAGTTTTGGAGCATTTAGAGGCTGGAGAATGGGTTTTATTCGGAGAAATAGGGCTGGAAAATGCAACTAAAGAAGAAATAGATGTATTAACTTCCCAGCTCAGGATTGCAATGAAAAGGGACATTCCATGCATAATACACACACCGAGAGGAAATAAGAGGTCTGTGACTGAAAAGATCATTCAAATACTGGATAAACTTTCTTTTCCAGCAGAGCTTGCTGTGATTGATCATGTGAACTATGAAAACTTGGATCTGGTTGTTGAAAGGGATTACTGGATTGGTTTGACTGTTCAGCAGGGAAAGCTTTTGCCGGGGGATGTAGTGGAAATAGTGAAAAAATACGGAAATGATAGGTTTATAGTGAATAGCGATGCAGGTTATGGAAATGAGTTCGTGAACGCAGTAGCAGAGACTGCAAGGCTTTTGGGGAAAGATGCTGAGAGGATTTGTTTTGGAAACTGTAGAAAATTCCTGAAATATGCGCCCAACCCTAGATGAATACTTCATGGAAATAGCGAAAGTCGTTGCAAAGAGGTCAACTTGTCTCAGGCAAAAAGTTGGTGCTGTAATAGTCAAGGATAAGAGAATCCTAGCTACAGGTTACAACGGAGCGCCTTCAGGTCTACCTCACTGCGAAGAGATTGGCTGTTTGAGGGAAAAGCTCGGAGTTCCTAGTGGAGAAAGGCAGGAACTTTGCAGGGGAGTTCATGCTGAGCAGAACGCCATAATACAGGCTGCCAAATTTGGAATAAGCGTTGAAAATGCGACTCTTTATTCCACGCACTGCCCATGCATAACCTGCGCGAAACTAATAATAAATGCCGGAATAAAATGCGTCGTTTATGGTAAGGATTATGCAGACAAGAATGGGCTGAAATTGCTTGAAGAAGCGGGAATAGAAATTAGGTTCTTTCCAAGCGATTGATTACAAAATGTAGTTAGAATTTACTTGCCTTTTCTCTCCTTAGATTTTGGCCTTAGTCCACGGTAGCCGCATTTTCTGCACGTCTCAGCTTTTATCGGATTTCTGGCATTGCATCTCATGCATATCTTCACGTTGAAAAGTCTTGCCTCTGCTTCTGGAAACTTTGCTGCCATGGGGAATGCTGGGTGAATCGATATATAACATTTGCTAAGGCTTTTTATTCTGGAAAATGAATTCTCGCAAAGTATTTAAGCAGTTAAGGAATTGCTCATGCATCGGTGATCAGATGTTCAGGCATATCGTGAGGATAGCTGACACGGATCTCGATGGGAGGAAAAATGTGGTTCATGCGCTCACAGCAATCCCAGGTATAGGGATAAGGATGGCAAGAAGCATAGTGAACTCTGTCGGTTTGGATGGAAAGAAAAAGCTGGGATATCTTTCTGATGAGGAAATAGAAAGGCTAAGAAAATTAGTTGAAGAAGAGCTGGAAGAAAAGATGCCTGTATGGATGCTGAACAGGAGGTTTGATCCAATTACTGGGAAGAATATCCATCTCCTTTCGAAAGATGTCGAATTTGCAAGAATGCTGGATATCGAAAGACTTATCAGAATGAAATGCTACCGCGGCATGAGGCATGCAAGGGGCAAAAAGGTTCGTGGTCAGAGAACGAGATCAACTGGAAGAAAGGGCAGAACCGTGGGTGTTGTTAGGAAGAAGAAGTGAGGTGATTTTGTGGGGGATCCAAAAAGAAACAGGAAGCAGTATGTTACTCCGGTTCGCCCTTGGGATAGAGCGAGACTTGAAAGAGAAGTTCAACTCGTCATAAAATATGGTCTGAGGAACAAAAAGGAACTGTGGAGGTTCCAGAATCTGCTGAGGAAATACAGAAGAGTAGCTAGAGACATGCTTGGTAAAATAAATCTTCCCGGGAAGGAAGGTGAAATTGCAAGAGCGACTATTCAGGCTGTGATAAAGAAGCTTTACAAGCTGGGAATTTTGCCGGAAAATGCAACTCTTGATGATATTCTCAGTCTTTCTGTTGAGAATTTCCTTGAAAGAAGGTTGCAGACAGTTGTATTCCGGCAGGGGCTTGCGAAGACGATTAAAGAGGCAAGGCAGCTCATTGTCCATGGCCATGTGGAAGTGGATGGAAGAAAGGTTACATGCCCGAGCTATATAGTTTCAAGAGATGAGGAATCGAAAGTTGCATTGAGGGTGAGGCGGAATGCCTGAAAAGATAAGGTGGGGTATAGCTCATATATATTCCTCCTTTAATAATACCATAATAACGATCACCGATATAACTGGGGCTGAGATAATAGCAAGGGTTAGCGGTGGGATGATCGTAAAGGCTGCAAGGGATGAGGGAAATCCCTACACAGCCATGCAGGGAGCTCTGAGGGCTGCAAGCATCGCATTGGAGAAGGGGATAAATGCTGTTCACATAAAGGTTAGGGCTCCTGGCGGCAACAGATCGAAGATACCAGGCCCAGGAGCTCAGGCAGCGATAAGGGCTCTGGCAAGAGCGGGACTGAGAATTGGGAGGATTGAGGACGTAACACCGATTCCGCACGACACCTGCAGACCACCAGGCGGTAGGAGAGGTAGGAGAGTCTAATGGTGAGCATAGAATTTTTGGTTGAAAGGGAAGACAAAATCGTTTTTATTTTGAAAGATGCATCGCCAGCCCTAGTTAATTCGATCAGAAGGGCAATGAAATCTCTTGTTCCTGTGCTTGCAATTGATTATGTCGATTTCTATGTAAATTCGAGCTTTTTCTACGATGAAATTATCGCCCACAGGCTTGCGATGATTCCAATAAAAACGGAGCCTGGAAGATTTAAGATGCCTAAAGACTGCAGCTGCGAAGGAGTCGGGTGTCCGAACTGTCAAATATCCTTCAGACTTAACGTTGAGGGGCCTAGGATTGTTTATTCCGGTGATTTTGTGAGCGATGATCCCGATGTTCACTTTGTTTACAAGGACATTCCCGTGCTGGAGCTCTTCAGCGGACAGCAGCTTATGATAGAGGCAGTTGCAAGACTGGGAATTGGAAAAGAGCACTCAAAATTCCAGCCAGTTTCAGTCTGCTATTACAAGATAATACCCAGAATAGAAATAGGAGAGAAGTGCAATCTCTGCGGTGAATGCGTTTCTATCTGTCCAAGGAAGGTATTTTCTTTGGATGGGAAAATTAAAGTCTCAAACCCGCTCGATTGCTCTCTATGCATGGAATGTGTGAAAATCTGCGAAGCAAAGGCGATAAAGATAGTGGAAACGGATGACTACCTTTTCTTAGCGGAATCAACCGGTGCAATGCCCGCAAAGGAGATTCTCAGGCAGGCACTCTTTATCCTGAAAGGCAAGGCGGAAAACTTCAAGAAGATGCTAGAAGAGCTAAATGTTTAGAGTTATACCTGCGGTTGATATCAAGAACGGTAAGGTTGTTAGACTTAGACAGGGAAGGGAAAACGAAATCACCTTTGAAGCCGAAAATCCAGTAAGAGTTGCAAAAAACTGGATCGAGAAGGGAGCAAAGGTTTTGCATGTTATCGACTTGGATGGGGCTTTTCAGGGGAAGCTGAGGCACGAAAGGGAGATAAGGGAAATAATCTCTCTCGGTGCAGAGGTTCATGTTGGAGGGGGAATAAGGAGCCTAGATATGGCAGAGAAACTTCTGAATTACGGCGCAAGAAGGGTGATCCTTGGAACGATCGCGTTTGAAAGGGTCGATGAAGTCAGAAAGTTTGCTGAACGGTGGAAGGATAGAGTAATAATTGCAATTGATACCAAGCAGGGAAAAGTTGCGGTTAGGGGTTGGAAAGAAAAAACGGAAATCAGTCCCTTGGAATTTGCAAGGATTTACGAGGATTGCGAAGTATCCTTTCTTTACACGAACATCGACATTGAAGGGCTCGCCATGGGAATAAACAGGGAGAACTTGGAATTCCTCAGAAACATAAAAAGGCCTTTTTATGTCGCGGGTGGAATCTCCTCGATTGAAGACATCCTTTTTATTAAGAAATTGGGTGCAAGAGGGGCAATTCTCGGATCCGCACTTTACATGGGAAAAATTAAATTAGAGGAAGCTCTCAGGCTTGAGCATGAAGAAGGTCAGTAGGAAGACAGACGAAACGGAGGTATTTGCCGCTTTTGATACAGAAAAAACTGAGATCAATACAGGAATAGATTTCTTTGACCACATGCTTTTGACTTTTGCCAGAATTTCAGGTTTTTGCATCGAAGTAAGGGCAAAGGGAAGGGATCAGCACCACCTGATCGAAGACGTCGCTATATGCTTGGGTAGAAGCATATCTGAAATCGAAAAGAAGGGAATTGAAAGGTTTGGGCATGCAATTGTTCCCATGGATGAATCGCTGGCAATTTGCGCAGTAGACTTCAGCGGTAGAGGTGTTTTTGTCTTTGAAGGGGAAATCAGGGACAGCGGCATCAAAGCCGAAGATTTTCTACACTTCTTCGATACGCTTGCAAGGAATTCGGGTTTAAACATCTATTTGGAGCTGAAAGGAAGGAACTCGCATCACATGATGGAGTCGGCATTCAAGGCATTTGCCATTGCCTTAAAGCAGGCATTGAAGAAATCCGGAAACGAATACAGAAGCGCGAAAGGTGTCCTTGATTGATAATCTGCGAGAAAGTTTCAAAGAGGTTCGGAGAAAAATTTGCGGTAAGAGATGTTTCCTTCAGATTTGATAAAAGCTTGGCAGTTCTTGGCTATAACGGAGCAGGAAAAAGCACACTTGCAAAGCTGATTGCCGGAATTTTGAAGCCCAGCTCGGGAAGAATAGAGGTTTTTGGAAAGGATCCATATAAATGCGTTGAAGTAAGACGGAAAATAGGGATAGTCACACACAACCCGATGCTGTACAGGGAGCTGACAGTTGAGGAAAACCTTCGGTTTTTCGCGAATCTTTTTCGCGTTGAGGAATGGGACTGGATTCTCGATGAGCTAAATCTGAGGGATAAGTCGAATAAAAAGGTCCTAGAACTCTCTAGGGGATATTTGCAGAGGGTTGCGATAGCGAGGGCGATGATCTCGAACCCGCATCTCCTAATTCTCGACGAAGCATTCTCTTCCCTCGACTTGGAGGGAAGGGAAATCTTGAGGAAGACGATAAGAAATTTTGAGGGATCAATTCTGCTCTCAACCCATGATCTGGAAGAGGCGAAGTTCTGCAGGAAATTCCTAGTTCTTCATAATGGAGAGGCTGCTTATTTTGGTGAGAGCTACGATGAGGCTGTTGGTGTTCTTAGAGCTCACAAAGAAGGATCTGAAGGTTGAGGTTAGGAGCAAGTCTAGCATAAATCAGATGGTTCTATTTGCCATCGCATCAGTTTTTATTTTCAGCCTTTCAGTGGATGCCGAGAAATTTTTCGGACAGATACTGATGATGGTTGTGCTCTTTTCCTCGATGCTTTCATGCTCCGTCACCGTTGTTCGGGAATTCGAGCTGGAAACTGTTGATGGATTGAAACACTCCATGAGTCCTGGGGAAATAATTGCGGGTAAAATTGTCTCGAACTTGCTGATAGTTTTTTTGCTCGTTTTTATCATCACGCCCGTTTGTTACGCGCTTTTTAACCTTAGCGGCGATTTTTTCCTTCTTTTAATTTCCTTATTAATCTCATCTCTGCCAATATCCACGACTGTAACACTTCTTTCGCCCCTTTCAGCATTCGCGAAGGGAAGGGAAATGCTTTTACCTGCCATGCTCTTTCCAATCATCTTTCCAGTATTCATACCATCCTTTAAGCTTCTTGGCCTTTCCTACGCTGGAATTTTTGATTTTATTAGCGCAATATTCCTTCTTTCGTACGCAGGACTGATCTTTTCGCTCTCCCTGATCCTTTCCGAGTACCTCTTCTAAGCCCGAATCCGATACTTTTAAATAGCAAAGGTAGATGCAACCTTAAGGAGGTTGGGAAATGCCAGTCCGTCCGCTCGACGTTCTGAATAAGTCCTTAAAAACGCCAGTACTCGTCCGTCTCAAGGGTGGTAGGGAGTTCAGGGGAACACTGGACGGCTATGATGTTCATATGAATCTCGTTTTGCTCGACGCGGAGGAAATACAGGGTGGCGAAATAGTTAGAAAGGTGGGAAGTGTTATAATCCGCGGAGATACAGTTGTCTTCATATCCCCTTCAGTGGGTGGTGAGTGATGTCAGATGGAACAGCCGCGATGGGCAGAAGGAATAGAATAAGGGTACACGTCCGATGCAGAAGGTGTGGCAGGAACTCATTTAACTGGAGCAAGAGATACTGCGCGGCCTGCGGTTTCGGGAGGAGCAAAAAACTCAGAAGCTATAACTGGGTGAAAAAGAAGAAGGATAGCAACTGATGTGCGGTATAGCTGGAGCTTACAGTGAAAATCTTCTGGCAGGAAAATACGTTTATTATCTTCTCTTCTCACTTCAGCATCGCGGTCAGGAATCTGCCGGAATAGCTTTTTTTAGGGAAAAGCTTGAATACAAGAAAGGAATGGGCCTGGTTTCAGAGGTTTTCTCCTCCGAAGATCTTGTTCCGGCAAGGATAGCGGTTGGACATGTGAGGTATTCAACAACCGGGGCATCAAGGCTAGAGGGTGCCCAACCTTTTGTTGTTAAATCCAAGATAGGAAACATCGTCGTTGCCCACAACGGAAACCTTGTAAACTATCAGAGCCTTAGAAGGGAACTGGAAAATGAAGGAAGCGTTTTTACAACGGATACGGATTCCGAGGTAATCGCCCAGCTTTTTTCTAGGCTTTTGATGACAAAAGACTTGGAGGATGCTCTTAGAAATCTTTCCGAAAAACTGGTCGGAAGCTATTCGTGCGTTTTAATGGTTAACGATACCCTCGTCGCTTTCCGCGACCCGCTGGGATTCAGACCTTTATGCGTCGGTGAACTTGAGGACGGTTATGTTGTTTGCAGCGAAAGCTGCGCGATCGATGCGCTTGATGGAAGATTTATAAGGGATATTGAGCCCGGAGAGGCTCTTGTAATTCAGAATGGCGAACTCGAATTTTTTAAGTTCGCCGAGTGCAGAAGAAGGGCATTCTGCGTTTTTGAATACATTTATTTCGCCCGTCCCGATTCTGTTATTGATGGCGTAAGTGTTTACAGGGCAAGAAGTGAGATGGGAAAGATTCTTGCTGAAGAGGCTCCGGCTGAGGTGGACTTTGTTTCTGCAGTTCCGGACAGTGGAATAACTGCGGCGATTGGCTATGCTACAAGGCTGGGATTGCCATATATGGAAGCGCTCATCAAGAACAGGTACATTGGAAGAACGTTCATAATGCCGAAGCAGGAGCTCAGGGAGCTACTCGTGAGGATGAAGGTAAACGTGATCAGGGACAATGTCGAAGGTAAGAAGATTGTTCTGATCGATGACAGCATTGTGAGGGCAACGACTTCTAGGAGAATTGTTGAAATGCTCAGAAAGGCTGGAACCAGAGAAGTGCATTTTCGCGTTGGCAGCCCACCGATTATTGCGCCCTGTTACTTTGGGATAGACATGAAGACGAGGGAAGAGCTTGTAGCTTCTAAGCATTCGGTTGAGGAGATAAGGGATATCATCGGCGCAGACAGCTTGAGATACCTGAGCCTTAAGGGTCTTCTTTCCGCGGTGGGAAAAAGGGGACTTTGCATGGCCTGTCTTACGGCAAATTATCCAGTCTCAGTTCCCGGCGAGCGTTTTTCACCTGAGGAGAGGCAACCATAGAATTATAAGCACTATAATAAGCAGCGCGAACATGAAAATCGTGAAGTTTCTCTGTCTTTTCCTTTCCTTATCCAGTTTTTCCTGACATTCCTCGCTGCAGACAAATTTGTCGGCTTCGATTGCTTTTCCGCAAACAACGCAGTGTCTGTGGGGAACGATGGGCATGAAGGGAATGAAGCGACGAGGATAAAAAATCTTTTCCAAACATCAAAGCTTTTAAGTTGATCCAACCACCTCTTCGCATGAGCGATCTAATGGAAATGCTGGTGAGGAGAGGTTTCCTCTGGCAATCTTTCGAGATATACGGAGGAATGGCCGGATTTATAGATTATGCACCTCTTGGAAACAACCTGAGAAGAAAGATCGAAAACATCTGGCGTGAATTCTTTGTTATAAACGAAAGGTCCGTTGAAATCGACACGCCGCTCATCGGAATCGAGGAAGTCTTCATAGCTTCCGGACACGCCACTTCTTTCGTCGACATAGCAATAGAGTGCGAAAAATGCGGAAGGGTTTATAGGGCTGATCATTACATAAAGGAGAAGCTAAATCTTGAAGTTGAGGCTTCGATGAACGCCATAAAAGAGGTTCTTCAAACCTACGACCTCAAGTGCGAATGTGGCGGGAAGTTCGGAGAACCCTTTTACATGAACTTGATGTTTTCGACAAAAATAGGTGCAGGAAAGGGAAAAAGCGCATATCTCCGCCCAGAAACAGCGCAGGGGATCTTCGTCGCTTTTAAAAGGCTTGCAACGTATTTCAGAGAAAAGCTCCCATTCGGAGTTGCGCAGATAGGCAGGGCTTTCAGGAACGAGATCAGTCCTAGACAGGGCGTTATAAGGCTGAGAGAATTCAATCAGGCTGAGCTTGAATTCTTTGTACATCCCAGGGAGAAAAAGCATCCCAACTTCCATGAAGTCGCGAACGATGAACTTACATTGGTTGACAAGTTCGAAAAAACGCACAGAATAAGCCTGGCCAAGGCTGTTGAGAAGGGGATAATTGCAAACGAGGTATTGGCGTACTTCATAGGAAAAACCAGAAGGTTTTTGCTCAAGATCGGAATAAAGGATGAAAAACTCCGTTTCAGGCAGCACAAAGATGATGAGAGGGCGCACTATGCAAGCGACTGCTGGGATGCTGAAGCTCTGACAAGCTTTGGCTGGATAGAGATAGTTGGAATCGCCGATAGGGGTAATTACGATCTCTCAAGGCATTCGAAGTTTAGTGGGGAAGATCTGAGCGTTTTTATTCCGTATCCGAAGCCTGTTGTTATTAAGAAAAAGAAACCCGTCCCAAAGATGAACGTTCTCGGTCCGGTTTTTAAGGAGAGGGCAAAAAAGATCGCTGAAGCTTTGGAAAGGGCGGAAGTCAGTAGCGACTTTATCGAATTGGAGATTGATGGAGAAAGGATAAGGCTTAGCAGCGAGTTCTTCGAAGTAAAGGAGGTTGAAGAAGAGGTAACGGGGGAAAGAATAGTTCCCCACGTGATAGAGCCATCTTTCGGCCTTGACAGGATAAGCTATGCAGTCCTTGAACATTGCTATGACAAGGACATTGTGGAAGGTGAAGAAAGGAGGGTGCTCAGGTTGAAGAGGTGGGTAGCTCCAGTAGAGGTTGCAGTTCTCCCCCTGCTATCGAGGGAACCCTTTACAACTAAGGCTTTGGAGATATTTTCGATGCTTAAGAGAAGCGGGTTCTATGCGGATTACGATGACTCGGGAAGCATAGGGAGAAGGTACAGGAGATACGATGAGATAGGAACGCCCTTCTGCATAACTGTAGATCATCGGACCTTTGAAGATGATACGGTAACGGTGAGGGACAGGGATACAACTGGCCAAGTGAGGGTCTTGATCTCAGATCTACCGAGAATTTTGAGGGAGCTGTTTTTGACTGAGAGACCAATAGAGGATTTTGGAGAGAAGTTCAGATGATTGTTCTTTCAGGCGGTACGGGGACTCCGAAGCTTCTGAGGGGAATGAAGGAAGTCGCGGACTTCGAAGTTATAGTTAACACAGCCGAAGATATCTGGATTTCGGGAAACAAGATCTGCCCGGATATAGATTCCGTAATATACTCGCTCGCAGAAATAATCGATGAAGATAGATGGTGGGGGATAAGAGGGGACACCTTCAGAACGCATGAAGCGCTGAAGAAGCTGGGAGTCGATGAGTTCATGAGGATCGGAGATCTAGACAGGGCAACGCACATAATGAGGAGCGAGCTTTTAAGAAAGGGTAAATCCCTTGTTGAGGCCACATTGGAACTTGCAAGGGCCTATGGGGTTAAGCAGAGGATTTTTCCAATGTGCAACGAGGATGTTGCCAGCATAGTCGTTACAAGGGAGGGGGAAATGCATTTTCAGGAATTCTGGGTTAAAAGAAGGGGCACTCCGGAGGTTTTGGATGTTTATTTCAGGGGAATAGAGAAGGCCAAGATTCCGGAAGAGGTTAGGAGAACTCTGGAGAAAGATGAAGAAGTTTTAATCGGCCCTAGCAATCCCATAACCAGCATTTCACCGATTTTGGGCGTCGAGAACATGAGGGAAATTCTGAGGGAAAAGAAAGTTGTTGCAATATCCCCAATAGTTGGCAGAAGTCCTATCAGCGGTCCGGCTGGGAAGTTCATGAAAGCGAAGGGATTTGAGGTGAGCCCAATGAGCGTTTTCGAAATCTACAAGGACTTTTTGAGCGTTTTGATCGTTGATGAATCAGACTCCGCGCTTGTTTCGGAAAAAATATTTGCGACGAATACGATAATGAAGAGCAGGGAAGATGCTATCAGGCTTTCGGAATTCGTTCTTAAGGTTTTTGACAGTTTATGAAGATTCGATATCCGAAGCACTGCGAATACTGCGAAGGGATTGAAGACGTTGAAAACCCGAAGCATCATCCGAGCTACGAGATAACTACCAACTGCAACCTTGACTGCATTTTCTGCTACTCTCGAATTGCCAAGGGAAAGATAAGGCCGGGATACTACGGGGACATGAATCCAAAAGCTATAACGATTTCGCAGTTCGGAGAACCGCTGCTTGCGGGGGAAAAAGAAATACTGAGAATTGCTAAGGCCCTAAGGGAAATGTTCGGCAAAATAAGACTGGATCTTCAGACAAACGGAATTCTGCTTACCGAAAAGATATGCGAGAATTTCGACATAGTAATGATAAGCCTCGATGCGGGAAGCAGATGGAGGTATCTAGAAATAACTGGCGGGGACTTCTTTGGCAGGGTTGTTGAAAATATAAGGATAAGCTCTGAAATAACCCATACAGCGGTAAGAACGATCTTTATGCCCGGGATAAATGAGGATGAGCTTGAAAGAATCGCCGAAATTGCAAGTTTTGCTGATGAGCTCTTTCTTCAGCCAGTATCTATTTACAGGCAGAATGTCGAGCTTCTTAAAAAGATAGATTTGGAGAGGGCTGAAAGCATTTGGGAATTTTTAACAATTGCGGAGAAACTTTCGTCGATTGCAGATGTGAGAGTTCCGGGATGTTTTTTGTTCAATTTAAAAAAAGTTTCGAAGTACATGGAACCTGAAGAGATGAGATTTCTGAAAAGAAATGCATTTGCGGAGTTTCCGGAGATAAGAAGGGAATGGAGGTTCGAGATTTGATCGCTCATGTAGAATGTTAATGGAACTAATAATTATTATTATCATAAAACCAAAAGCTTATATCTAGCATATGCACAACATTAAACAATGGAAGATGGTAAACTGAGTCTGGACCTCCTCATGGGATTGTCGATATTCTTATTCACTTTCATATTTGTAGCAAACTTTCTTCCGGGAGTATTCGCAGATGTTCGCAACGAGATAAATCTTGCCAATCAAGCTTACAGGATATCCACTCTATTGGTGGAAGATCCCGGATACAATTCAAGCTGGTATAACATCACCGAAGATAGATGTCGGACAGAAGAATTCCGACCAGGGCTTGCGGTTTATGACTTAGAAACAGGGGTAAAATACAACAGTTTGTCTATTGAAAAAATTCAGGCCTTTGCAAGGCTCTTGAATAATACAACATGCATAGAGAGGGCGAGGTTTTATTTGGGCTTGAACCTTTCCAGTCTTGGAGGACATGTATTTAAATTCAACGTTTCGCTGAAAAATCTTACTGGAGATCTTGTGACATACAACGGAAGCATTTTGCTCAATCACGGAGATAAGATTCCCGTTACACAGGTCGTCAGATTTGAGAGAATTGTTTATCTTGACAAATGGGCGGACAACTGCAATGTAACAATTGAAGGTCAGGAGGTTGCAATCGCCGATAGATGCGTTGCAAAACTGGAGGTGTCTGTATGGATCTGAAAGGTCAGACCTTCACGCTCGAGGGTGTTGCGGCCTCTCTTCTAATTCTAATCGCGACTTATACGATATTCCAAAGCACGGTAGTAATGTCCCCTTCATGGAGCGAATTCAACAATATACAGCTCAAACAGCTGGGTTACGACATTCTGAGAGTTATGGACAATCCGGAAGCTGTAAACAGCTCACTCAGGGGTATGATAGGGAATTTATCCTGCGAAGATGGGAATTATTATGCTCCGGCAGAATTCTCGCAAAATTTGTCTCTCCTGCTGAATGCTCTGCCTGCATACGGAAGAGTGGAATTGATTTGGTTCAATGGAAGCAGCATAGAAACCGCACTTCTTTTTAATTTCAGCCAGAACCCAACTCCAAATGCTGTTAGGGTTAGCAGATTCGTTGCAGCTTCAAATGATAACTGCTTGCCCACTGCGAAGATTGTGGAGGTGAGACTCACGCTATGGAGGTGAATGAAAAAGGGCAAATGATATTGCTCTTTGCTGCAGCGGTTGTTGTAATAATTCTCTCAATCTCATATGTTTATGCCCAGAACATTATAGCTGGAATAGAGAGCTCAAAAACCATGCTGGCATTTCCAAAGGAGGAAATAAGGAATCTGTGTGAGCTGGCATCATCATCTAGTACTTCAACGGACGAAGTTGTTAGACAGGTTAGGATTTTGTGCGCGAAAAATGGCTGGGTATGTAATTACAACTACCCTTATAGGGTTGAGTTTAAGAACTTGGAGGTGGAATACGATGCCCAAGATTGTAGAAGATGAGAAAGGCGTTTCCCTTTTGATAGAATATCTGATCCTGATGGGGGTAATGTCGGTCTTTGTAGTTGTTATGAGTCTTCAGCTCCATGAAACTCTAACGGAATCGCAGGTGTTGAGAGTAATGGAAAATCAGTTTGCGGATGT
>CAYXCK010000003.1:14828-40165 GCA_964463575.1 uncultured archaeon | reverse complement strand
ATCAAAGTTCTTAAGCTATGCTGGAGAGCTGGGTCTGGATCTAGAAAAGTTCAGAGCATGCCTAGATTCGGGAAAGTATAGAGAAGAGGTTGAGAAGGATTTCAGGGATGGTGTTTCGTATGGCGTCCGCGGAACGCCGACGTTTTTCATCAACGACGACATGATTCCGCGCTACAGAAGCTACGAGGAATTCGCAAGATTGATAGAGGAAAGGCTAAAGTAAGGTTATGTTTCGAAGTGCAGAAGATGCAGCAATATCGGCAACAATAGCACTGGTGCTGGAAGTTTCAAGCGATCCAAAGGCCGGAAATGTCGATAGAGGACACGATTTTGAAGAGTTAAAATTCGAAGACTTCCTGATCTCGGCAATAACAGCCTTCCCATATTTTTTTAGGGCTGCAAAAAAGAGGAAACTTTACATTCTTAACGCAATCAAGAAGGCCCGAAAATACGGTGTAAAAACAAACGTGCACTTTGGGGCTTTTCTGCTTCTATTTCCCCTAACTGTAGTCTGGGATTCATCCGATTCGAAGACGGCTGGAAAAAGAGCCACAGAATTTCTAAAAAGCACAGATTACTCTGATTCTCTGAAAATCCTAAAAGCATTCAATCTCTGTAAAGCAAGAGTTTTGGCTACAAACGAGCTATCATTGCACGACAAAAAGACCGAGATTGAAATTATAAAGCGGAAGATGAACGTTTACGACTGGATGATGCTTGCACCAAAGGAGAACCTAATAGCATCGGAACTCATCAACTGCTATAAAATAAGCGTTGAGGGGGCAAGATTTTTACTCGAATCGGAAAGAGATGAGAGGGAGTCAATAGTATTTCTTTACCACAGACTGCTGGCAAGTTATCCGGACACCCTTATAATCGCAAAAAAGGGAATTGAGGTCGCAAGGGATGTGATGAAACTAGCGGAAAAGGCCTTGGAAAACGGCATCGAAGGTTTCAGAAAACTAGACAGATTTTTAATAGAGAACGATATAAATCCTGGAACGATAGCCGATCTTACCGCAAGCTCGATTTTTTTAGCGCTTCTTGAGGGGTGGAAATTTGAGACTAAAGGATTTCGGATTGAGAAATGGAATAAATGAAGTCATAGTTATCACAAAAGGTAAAAAGCTAAATACGGCCCCAATAGGGATAATAGTGGAGAACGAAGATAGTATATTCGCCAAAGCTAGGCTTTATCCGTCGCATACCCGGGAAAACGTTGAAAAGGGGAGCTTTTTTGTTGCAAATATTTTGAATGATCCTGTTATATTTGCAATTTCCACCTTCGATGACCTTGAAGAAGATTACTTCGAGAGTCTAGAACCACCTATAATAAAGGGAACTCTCTCGGTCTGCGAGTTTGAGGCGAGGTTAGTAGGTCCCTATGCGAGCTTAAAACTTTTGAAAGGAAAGGTTTTGAGAACCGAAATTAGAGCCGTGAACCGTGGATTCAATGCCGTAATTGAGGCATTGATATCTGCAACGAGACTTAAAATCAATCCTGAGCTCGAAAAAAGAATTAGAGAGTGTTACGAGATAATAGAAAAATGCGGGGGAGAAAGAGAGAAAGAGGCGTTGAAGATAATAAAAGAAAGAACGGGGATTCACTGACTCTTTTCCTTTTCCTTTGGAGGATATGGATGGATTTTGACCTTATAGTCGCAGAGCTTTTGCACCGCCTGTATATCCGGGTCCTTTATTTCAGCTGTCCCCTTCTCTCTAATCTGATCAATTACTTTCTTTGCAACTTCACTTCTAACGATGACCGTTGAAAAACCGCTTTCGCTCCCAACGCTTCCAACGCTTACATCGCTTTCAACTGCCGCAAAATCCTGACAGACTTTACAACCGGACGGGATTATTTCTTCAAACTCCTTAACTGGAAAGCTTACCCTTCCTCCATCAACAAATCTCACTATGAACTTCCCTTTCTTGATGTCTGTCTTTGTCGCGAGCCTCAGATCCACTCCCTTCCTTGCCAAGAACTCCGAAAGCTGATGATGATAGAAATTCTCAGTACAGAATAGGCCTATTGCGAGCTTTACTCTCTCGAACTTCTTGAAGCTCTTCTGCATTTTCCTAACTGCAGATATCATACAGGGCGTGCCGACAAAGGCCACGGCTTTCGATTCAATTACAGCATCTTTCAAAGCTGGAAGAACATCTGCATAACTGTACTTCGTTCCTGTTATCTTTCTGTCGTATAACTGCAGTGGAGATCGAACTGTAACTATTTTAGTCCTCCATTCTTCATCCCTAGAAACAAAAATCGCTTTCTCGATTAGACCCATTTCCAAAGCCGTTGCCGTTATTTCGGTTACCATTGCTCCATCCTGTCCTCTAAATCTCTTTGACTTTGCTGAGATTGCCTCTATGTAATTTCCAATTCCCTTCAAGGGCTTATACTCCCATCTTGGGCATACCTTTATGCAAGCGCCACAGTCAACACATTCTTTCACCCAATTTGGAAAATCTATTGGCTGATCTCCAGAAACTATGCCATCAACGGGGCAGATTGCAGCACAAGCGGCACAATGACAGCAAAGTTTTGCGTCAATTACTTCTGCCTTTAGATTTCCGAAGAACTTCTTCTTGTGCTTTTTATCTGGCACTAGAAATTGCCATTCCTGCATTCACTCCACCTCCTTCAAGCTCAGGATTTTCATTGGGCACTGTCGAACACAAAGCCCGCAACCAACGCATTTTTCCGTTATCTTCAAAACGCATCCCTTTCCTATTACCTGCCCCTCCAAAGTTATTTCACATCTCTCCATTACTATTGCCTCATGCGGACAGACTTCCATGCACTGTCTGCAACCGAGACAGCTTTCTGGTTCTAAACAAAAAGCCCTCCTAGGTTTCAGCTTTGGAAGTATTCTAACAACCTTTATGTCCTCCAATTCCTTTTTTCTGATCAATCTCCAGCCCTTCTTTGTCACATCGTACTCAACCGACTGCACGTCTTCTCTAATCGTTGCTGGCAACCTCATCATCTGGTTCGGCTTCACTTTCATATCTTCAAGACTCCTGAAAGCCATGTCGTGCAGAGTGCTTGAAGCTAGCGCTCCTGTCGGACAGCTTTCAACACAGAAATGACAGAATATGCATTTTGTATAGTCAATACCGGGATAAAAGTTTTCAAAATAGCTCATCTGTATTGCATTTGCTGGACAGATTTGAGCGCATCGGAAACAGCTTATACATCTCGATTTGTCCAAAACTATAAAACCTCTAAGGTTTTCGGGATATTTTCTCCTCTCTCTCGGATATTCAATGGTAACTCTGTCCGGGATAACAGCCTGCTTGAATGCCTCCTGAATGACTCCAACATGCCTTTTTAACTCTTCTAAAGGTGATCTGGATATTTTCTCAACCTTCATACAATCCACCCCACTGCTATTCCTATCAACAGAGCAACAATCGAGAGGGCAACAAGCCAAGAAAAGCTGTATCTTACTGCCTGATCAATCCTGTACCTTGCATACATCGATCGCACGATTGCGAGTATCGAGATGACCATTATAGTCTTTATGAAAAGCCAGAGAGGGGCATTTAAATCGCCCAGAAGCTCGCAGTAAAATCCACTCCAACCTCCTAGGAAGAGTATAACGAACAGCAGCGCCATCACGTAAAGTTTTTCATATGCTAGAACCATCACCAACCCAAAAAGCATACCAGAGTACTCTACAAATGGTCCAAAAGCTATTTCCTGATCTGCCTCCGGGATTTCAAAGGGCAAACGGGAAGTTGCCATTAGCATCGCAATTATAAATACTAGGAAGGCAATCGGGTTCATTATCGCCCCCGGAACGATGGACTGCCTCTCAACAGCAACGTAGGGATCTCCACTACCGTAAAGGTAAATCATCGAAATCACTGCTATGATGAATGGTATCTCGTAGGATACATATATCAGGGCTTCTCTAACGCTACCAATAAAAGCGAACCTGTTGTTCGATGCCCACCCAATTGCTATTATCGTTATGGGTATCAAGGCCAGAAAAGCCACTACAAGCTGTACGGCATAAGGACTCTTTATTCCAACAACGTTACCTGCCGGAATGAATGCTATCGGCAATAAAATCGGTATGAAAGCTAATATCGGAAGCTGAACGAAGTATGGACGATGCGCTTCCTTGTGAACAATTGCTTCTTGGAAGAAGTATCTCAAACCATCGGCCAATGCCTGAATAGCTCCTCTTATAGGTCTCGCAACCTCAAGCGGTCCAACTCTCCACTGAACTCTGGCGGTAAGCTTTCTCTCGAACCAAACTATGTACAACAGGTACAAAAGGAGAACAGCTAAACCCGGTATTATAACCACGGCGAAAAACGGACGCCAAAGTATTAAAGCTACGATGAAATTTATCAAAGGAATCTGCATCAGATAATCGACGATCGGCTGTATCAACGGAATTTGCACCATGTTGGATTTAAATATCTCAAAAAGTGTTGAAATCATCACCTATCAGCCTCCGGAGGGAAATAGCCAAAGCTACCATATATGGCCTGCAAATCGGCCAGCCTTTCGCCCTTTAAAGCCTCCATAAAGCCCCTAAGATAAAGCCAGCCCGGACTAACGATTCTCATTCTATAAGGAACGTTGCTTTCTCCATCGCTGACTATGGTGAATAACAAAGTCCCCCTAGCGGCTTCCGTGAGTGTTGTATACTCTCCCGCTGGTAGTACTATGTCTGCAAACTTGTCAAAGAAATTCCCCCTAACTTCTCCTATTTGCTCGCTTATGTAGCTACCATCGGGCATTGAGGTTATACACTGTCTTATTATGCTAAGGCTCTGCGAGACTTCATTCACTCGAACTATAAACCTGGCATATCCGTCGCCTTCATCTGCTGTCACTATATCCCACGTCAATTCTTCATAAGCCTCATAGGGTTCTACAACTCTTGTGTCGTATTCAACACCGCTTGCCCTAAGGAAGGGGCCCACAACACCGAATTTTATCGCCTCCTCCCTGCTAAGGACTCCGACGTCTCTAAGCCTCGCTATAACAGTAGGATTCTTTATGAATATCCTTTCAAACGATTTCAGCCTTTTCTCTATAGCAAATGTTGCATCATAAACCCATCTAAGGGTTTTCTCGTCAACATCTCTCCTTACCCCTCCGGGAACGATGAATGAAGAGGTGAACCTAGCACCCGTCATTCTTACCAAGGACTCACATACGAGTTCTCGGATACCGAAAGGATACATAAAACCGGTCGTGTGCCCTATGAAAACCGCCAGTATCGCTGCATCGTAAAGGTGGGTTCCGATCCTGCAAAGCTCCGCTAATATCGTTCTTATGAACTTCGCCCTTTCGGGAACCTCAATATCCATCGCCGCTTCTATTGCTCTAACATAGCCCAAGTTGAAGTTTGCAGAATCCATTATGGAGGGCCTTTCAACGAGAGGTATATTCTGTATGTATATCCTGTTCTCAGCTATTTTTTCAACGCATCTGTGCACATAACCAGGATCCGGAATTACCTCCTGTATTATGTCGCCCTTTACTCTCACAATTAACCTCATGTGTCCGCTTCCAGGATGCTGGGGCCCGACTAGAACAAGAAATTCATCCTTCTTATACGTATCTTCAACGTATTCTCTCGGAATTGGAAGAAACAGACTTTCCAACTCTTTCGGTGGCTCAACTGGGACATCAAGGTGAAATTCCTTCATCTCAATCACCCACGTAAACTTCTTCCTGCAATTTGAATTCCTTTCTTAGCGGAGCTTCGGGCGCATCTGGAGCTAGTAAAAACCTTCCCTTCCAGGGATTTCCGATAAACTCAACACCGAAGAGGTCCTGCATTTCCCTTTCAAGGTAATCGGCACTCGGGAAGATGTCGGAAAGGCTGCTGATCTTCGGTTCCCTTCTAGATATTTCTGAATGCAGATTTATCAGAACAGGCATCAACTCTCTGACACTGTAGCTCGAAATCCAGTATTCTACTATGAATTTCCCTTCATTTGGGACATCAACAACGTTTACGGATTTAACATGATCGAAACCAAGATCCTTCAGCTTCATAGCAGAGCTTCTGAGCTTATCGGGGTCAACCTTCAGGGCTATTCTGTTCCTCGCCGTTATCACGGCCCTCCCCAAAACCTTGAGCTTTTCGCATAAATTCTTACCCAATTCCCACTCCACTTCTTTTTCTTTCGCTATTACTATGCAGGGAGCTAAAGAAACTTTTTTTACACCCCTTGGTAAAAGTCTCGGTTTCTTTCCCTTTTCAGCTTTTACTTCAGAAAAGCTCACAGAGTTCTCGGCCACACCTTTCTCGAGCTTGATCTGGAGTTGTCTTATACCCCTCAAAAGAGCTTCGGGTGTCGGTGGACAGCCCGGAATGAAAAATTCGACGGGTACAACTTCAGAAGGCTTTACGAGATTGTAGCCATTCCAGAAAATACCGCCATTCAAACCACAAGCTCCCATAACGATTACAAATTTTGGATCGGGCATTTGTTCCCAGGTTATTTTCAAAACCCTTGCCATCTTTCTAGTTATGGCTCCTTCAACTATTATCAGGTTTGTCTGCCTTGCGATGCCATAATTTAGGGCTCCAATCCTTTCTCCGTCATATCCACAAGCAAAAGCATGAGCGAGTTCAGCTCCACAGCAGGCAGTGACAAGATGAACCGGCCAGAGACTCCATTTAGTTCCCCATTTCTTTATTGGTCCCAGAATTCCACCACGAACAAATTTTGTGAATTCTTCCATCTTTATCACCTCCTAAACCCGGCAATTTCTAGGGAGTGGTTGAATCCGACATAAAGCGCTGGAAGCAGAAGAATAAAAGCAATCAAAGTTAAAAGATAGCTCTCAAGCAATGGTAGTGCTGAAATCAGAAGGAGGAGGACTATTACCGGTTCAAAGCACATGAATATTATGACAAAGCCAAGATACTGCATAGGTAAAGTCCACTTGGGAATCCCTATTGGAATATTCCCAGCTTCGAAGCGCTGAAGCTTCACTTCAGTTGGCCTGTATTTTGGCAGTATCTTTATCAAAATCAAGATGGCCAAATCCGTAATCAGCGCCACAGCAACTATCACCGCAATAACCAACGCACTTTCGATCATCTAAATCCCCCCACAACAAGTTCTAGGAACCATGAGGGAGGAACAAGGGTTACAAGCATCGCAAGAGCGCAGAAAAGGGTGACTGTATTCGTTATTGAGAACTTCCAGCCACTTCCAACTAATCTTACAAGTCTGAGATAATAGGGGACGGATATCGCGGAATTCAGGACCAAAATGATGGCCAACCAGAGGAAGTTAGAGAACACTAGAGCGTAGATTATAAACAACTTGCTCCAAAAGCCCATCAGAGGGGGAAGACCGATAAAGGAGAAGCTTAAGAGATAAGCATTGAAGCTTGAAGAACCGTCTTTCACGGCATTGAAAAATCCTATTTTACCAAATGCATTTACAAACAGCTGTAAAAGGCCGCCTGCGATTGCATAGTAAACGAACTCCTTTGGAGCTGTAATCGCTGCAAATGTTGCGAGTATGTAACCCATGTTAGCTATAGTGGAATACGCAAGAATTCTGCTCGCTGATTTCGCTGTTAAGGCGCCAATGTTGCCTATGAACATCGAAATCGCTGAAATCACTGCAAGGATTACCAGAATTTGGGTTGCAGCCAGAGTTGCAGTGGCCATCAAAACCTTGTATGCAACAATAAACGGAACGAATTTTGCAAGAGATGCAATTACTGAAACTGCTATAGGATTCGCAGATTCAAAAACATCTGGAACCCATTCGTGTAGGGGCGCTATCCCGACCTCCAATGCGAGACCCAAGAGTAAAGCGACAAAGCCAATCGCATATAAACTCAGATCTTGAGCAGAGTGCGCATGATAAAGAGTAACTGCCCCAATTATAAACAAAACAGTCGCCAGAACCATGAATGTGACGTATTTTATACCAATTTCAACGTTTAATCTGTCCTCACCTATCATTACCAGCAAATAAGTCGGCGTTGAAACGACGATGAACAGAAGGAGGAGCTCGGCCAGATTTGAAGTGACGAATGAATAAACTGTTGCAAGACTCATCAGCGCAATAATAGCGTAATCAACGCCCACAATCTGATTTCTCCTGATGGCGAGCAATGAGACGATGTTAAGGATGGCAATTGCTAGGATCAAAGATGCAAATGGGGAGTACGGTATTGCCATCAAAACCGCCAAAATGCTCATGATAGCCGAAATTTTCGGGTTCCAGTAGCTAACAACTGCGGCAAATGCTGCGATCAGAATGGCTATTAGAAAAATGATCATATCATCACCCCCATTCCAGCAGAGATCAAGAATACTATCAGAACGACTGCAACTACTACCTTAACATATCTTTCCATGCTTCCGCTCTGTATGCTTCTAACACCAAGCGAGTAAACTTCGAAAAGTGACGGGATTGCTTGATGACAGGTGAAGTCTATCAATCTGTTGCCGTAATCTACTATCTTTGCAAGGAACCAGCCGAACTTCGGAACTATATAGTCGTTTAGGAATGGCATGTAAAGTCTATCCCCAAGAGCTTTGCCTATCGGTGACTCCAATCTCGGCTTGTACAAAGCCAGTAGATAGGTAACAAGAACTATTATGCCAACCATCAGCGAGCTCGTAAGGAAACCTTCCTCAACGAAATGTGCAAATTCATGCAATTTCGTAAAGCCTTCTTCTGTCAGGTAAATGTATAGGAGCAAGATGAGCATCGAGGCCATTGCGATGTAGGCCAAACTCATTAAACCGCCACCGTGTGGGTGGATATGAACTTCCTTGCCCTTCCAGAAGTTAAGGCTGAGGAACTTCGCAAGAAAAGCTGAATATATGGCGGATGTTAGAACAAGCAGGAAGAGCGGCAGGTAGCCGAAGTGGTGTTCAAGGCTGTGCATCACTCCGTCCATTGCAGATTTGACCCAATAAGCTGTTAGAGGTGGAATTCCGCTGAGGAAGAGGGTTGCCACGATGGTTGCAATGAAAGCCAGCTTGAGATGTTTCGCGACTTCCTTCCCACCAACGCAGAAGCGGTCGTGGGTTTCGTGAATCAAATGACCTGCTACAAGGAACAGGGTCGCTTTAGCAAATGCATGTGTCACTAAGTACCAGAAACCGACGAGAACTGCTATCTTCCCCACCCATGCACAGGCGGCAGTTGATGCAAACATCAAACCTAGACTCGACATAGTAGAAGCCGCTAGTAGCACTTTTCTTTCCAAGCAACCCAAGGCGACAGAAGCACCATAGAAAGCCGAAATTAAACCGAGGAACAGGACTATGATATAAATCGCCTCAATTCCTTCCGAGTGCAGATGCCATGGCTCTATATACCAGCTAAGGCGCATGAAGAGATATGTACCTGCAGCAACCATTGTTGCTGAGTGAAGGAGTGCACTGACAGTCGTTGGGCCAGTCATTGCTGTCATCAGCCATTCGCTAAAGGGAAGCTGTGCAGACTTCGTAAATGGTCCCAGCATGAAAAGGAGGAGGATAAGAAAGATACCGAACGATCCCACTTCCTTTGCAAATTCCTCCCAATGAATTTCACTTATGTTAAGCGTTCCTGTAAAGAAGTAAATTGCAGCGATTGCAAAGAACATGGGTATGTCTCCTACTCTTATCGTCGAGATTGCTCTCCAACCGCCTGTGCTCGGAGACCAGAAGTAGTTTTGTCCAGCAACTTTTCTTCCTACTTCACCAACATAGCTCAGTTCGTCATCATCCCTGAACCAATGACCAATTAATCCCCAAGAAGCCAAACCAAGGCCTTCCCAGCCTATGAGAAGCATTAGGAGATTATCGCTGTAAACAACCAGAAGCATCGAAGCTGTAAAGAGATTGAAGAAGAACCAGTACCAGCCCAAGCGATAGTCATGTTTCATGTATTCCAAGCCATAAACGCCTATCAGAAAAGCTATCAGTGCCGTCAGAGTGCCCATTATCTTACTCAAATAATCGATGATGAACACGAAGTTTATGTTGAACTCCGGAAGCCAGTGGACTTCGATTTTGATAACCTTATCGAGCGGGGAACTAAAGAGAATCTGAAGAGCGCAGATGAGGGATATAAACAGTCCTACAACTGCTAATATTGGTAATTTTCTAGCCCATTCAGGCTTTGGATCGATAAGCCAGGCAAACGCAACTGGCAGGGAGCAAAGAACGGGAGATAGAAGCATTGCAAGAAAAACTTCTATCATGGTATCACCCCTAAAACGGCTCTAAGCCCATCAAGAAGGGCCGGAGCAAGAGGTGGGAATATGAATGCAACACTAAAGAATGCAATCGCATAAAGCGGGACGTCAAGAAGCTTGCTGAATTTCGGTTTTTCGTATTTCAGGGGTGTGCCGTAGTAAATCGACTTCATAGTATAGAAGCTGTATAGACCGGAGATGACAAACACGAGGATGACTGCAGCTATTAGATAGACATTAAAGCCGTAAATCTGCGTAAGACCTACTAAAATGTAGAGTTCCGCGAACATGCCTATCGTTATTATTCCACTCAGAGTCATGAAACCTATTAGCGCAGCGTTAGCTATAGTCGGTATGAATTCGTGCATCCCTCTCATCTTGTCAAGGCTTCTAAGTCCATGGAAAGTTACAATTATAGCACCTGCAGTCATAAAGAGGATCGCCTTTCCAAAGCCATGGCTCATGTACTGAACTACAAGACCTATCAATCCATAAGAGCCTAGGCATAGAGCTATGAGAACGTATCCCATCTGCGATACTGTCGAATAAGCCAGCAGTCTCTTGTAATCCCTCTGTTTGAAAACGGACAGACCCGCGTATACGCTTGAGATTAAGGCATAAACTATTATCAGATCCCTATAAGTCTCGATAAAAGAGCTATCAATTGTATAAACTCTTAGGAGCACATATCCTGCGAGTCCAACAGTCAGCGGACTCAGCAATGCACTAACAGGTGTTGGAGCTTCTGCATGCGCCCAGGGTAGCCATATATGTGGCCCGAGACCCGGAAGCTTCACAACCATCCCTAAAAAGATCAAAAGCCAAGGAATGAAGCCTACAGTTTTAATCGAATTAATTGCAAGCGTTTGATTTTCAAAAGCAATCATTAAGAATCCTAGCAGTGCCAGAACCCCTGCAATATGAGTCCAAACAAAGTAAAGGATTCCCACCCACTGCCTATTACCATAGCCGTAGAGGTATATCAGCATGAAAGAGGCCAGAAGAGAGATTTCGAGGAATATGTAAAGCAGGAGAAAATTTCCGCTGTAGACAAGCCAGAGCATTGATACTGCGTAAAGATTGTAAAGGAACCAATACTTTCTGAATTCCCTCTCAGCGTTAGCGTGCATTTCTTCAAATCTGTGCAACATGTAGGGTAGCGAATAAAGAGCGACCATCGCGGATATCAGGCAAATGGTAAACCCGAAAGCGTGACTCACAGGATCATAGAGCAGATAAAAGTCACCGACAGGCTCCGGTAGTGTGAAAAGGATTTCTTCACCCCTGTGCATTGTCAAAAGGCCGTAAAGGCTGGAGAACATTGGCAAAATAAAGGCCAGAGCAGAAATCCATGTAGCAACCCTCTTTTCAAACAAAGGCGATAAAATTGTTACAATCAGGGGTACAAGCAAAAAGGCTAGGAATGTCAAACCGTATCACCTCCAACAGAGACCTTTTCAATTTCCACACCCCTCCTGAGCCTATCCGTGATAACTATTGCAGTTATAAGAACTAAAAGCTCCGCACTGCTCGTGAATATTGTAATAACCAGAACGGCAAAAGCCATCTGCGCCGAAATTGAGAACAAAGGTATTATTGCAAGAAAAACTGCTGAAAACATGAGTTCCAAGCTTATAAGGAGTCTGACCAGATCTCTTGCTGATATTGCCATTAGGTACGCTATTATCAGCAAACAAATGGCGATCGCGATTATCACAGGCCAACCCTCCTCAGAATCCTAATTGCCGAAAGCATAACAACGACCATCATAGAAATCAGGAAGACTATGGCCAAGAAATACTCGCCCACAAATTCTATGCCTGCAGATTCTATCCCGACAATCGGTTTTTCGATGTAGGTGTAACCTAATATTGCCAATACAAACAAAACGGGCAAAGTCCAGACTAAGCTGACTCTTCTCGAAGTTTTAGCCCTGTAAGTTGCAGCAACCGCAATTGTGACTATTCCAACAGCACCCACGAAGACCAGCGTTATAAGAACAACAGCTGGCTGGAGATTGAAGGATGCATATATTCCGGCAACGAAAAGCATTGCAACCGCCATGTAAAGGGCTGAATAGAAGTTGTCTCTCGTCAGCCATGAACCGGCTGCACATACAATAGCCAAGATACCAAGCGATGAAATTAGTAAACTCTGAAGATCCATAAAAATCGCAATGAGCATCCTTGATAAGCTTTTCTAAAGTTAACTATGGAAGGAAGAGAAAGGTTTTTTAATTTCTAATTCAAAAGATGTACAATGAAAAGTGTTATGATTGTAGATGACGAGACTGCAATGCGAGAAGTCTTGAAAATAATGCTAAGAGGTTACAAGGTCGTTGAAGCTTCCAATGGTAGAGAGGCAATAGAGTTGTACAAAAAAGAAATGCCCGATATTGTTTTAATGGATATTATAATGCCGATAATGGGTGGAATTGAGACGATAAAAGAGATAAAGAAGATAAATCCAAAGGCAAAAATAGTTGCAATCACTGCATACGCGGGCTCTAAAGGTGAAAAAGCTATTGAAGCGGGTGTTGATTATATTTTAAGGAAACCTTTCTCGAGAAAAGAAGTAATAAAAGTAATCGAGGAAATGACAAAAACCTGACAATTGACACTCTCAGCTAATCTTCATGGCATTTTTCGTGGGAACATGGAATTGTAACCTAGTAATACTCGTTGAGTATTCTGTTCAAAGACAAAACTTTTGATTTACTCGGCCTGAATAACTTTCCGATAACACAGATCTAACTTTCCCCCGCAAAGAAATTCCACCGAATCGTTTTAAAAATTCTATTCAGGACTTTCCATTTATTAAGCTTTCTCCATTCCCGCTCTGGAGGCGAGTTTTCAGTTATAATTTTGCTCCCGAAAAAGTTAATAAGGGTAAGATGGCTAAATTAAAATTGAGTCATTGAAATATAGGAAGATTTCAATATAATGCAATTGGAATTGATTCTTGGAGAAGGGGTAAAAGTGGATGAAAATCCCGGAAGAGCCTGCCTGGGATAACCGCAAAAAAATTGGGCAAGGATCCGGAGAATATAAACCCGAAACATCGGGAAAGGTAGATAGGGAGTCGAACGTGAATCACGCCCTCCAGGGCGGGGTAGTCCATATGATGAAAGTTCCCGATACTACAAAGTATCTCATTCATGCTGAGATGGTAGCGGATGGGGTGATAGAGCGTCCGGACGTCGTGGGGGCAATATTTGGGCAGACGGAAGGGCTTTTAGGGAGTGACTTGGATCTAAGAGAGCTTCAGAAAACTGGAAGAATAGGAAGGATCGAAGTAAAAATTGAAAGTAGGGGTGGAAAAAGCTATGGAGAGATAAAGATACCCTCGAGCCTTGACAAGGTTGAAACGGCGATAATCGCTGCTGCACTGGAAACGATAGAGCGTGTAGGACCTTGCTCGGCAAGGATTGAGGTTAAAAAAATAGAGGATATAAGAGCTACCAAGAGAAAAAAAATAGTGGAGAGATCCGTAGAGATACTGAAAGAACTATTTGAGGAACCCGAAATAGAATCTGAGAAAATTGCAGACATGGTAAAACAATCTCTTAGAGTTGATGAGGTAATAGAATACGGAGAAGAGAAACTACCCGCCGGGCCTGGAATAGATGAAACCGATGCAATAATAGTTGTTGAAGGAAGGGCTGATGTTATAAACTTGCTTAGACACGGAATAAAGAACGTAATAGCGGTTGAAGGCACAAACGTTCCGAAAACAATAATAGAGCTAAGCAAGAAAAAGACTGTAACGGCTTTTGTCGATGGAGACAGGGGAGGAGAACTGATACTCAAAGAACTCCTCCAAGTAGCTGACATAGACTACGTTGCAAGAGCCCCAGAGGGAAAAAGTGTCGAAGATTTAACATTAAAAGAAATTTTGAAGGCACTAAGGAATAAAATACCCGTAGAGCAGCTCCATGTCCTCAAAAAGGAGAGCAAAGAGTCCCCAGAGTCTCTAAGGACACATAAGGAAAGAGTTGAGGGAAAACTACTTGCTAGAATCCTTGATAAAAATTTGAACCTTCTGAAGGAGGTCCCGGTTAGAGATCTTGTAAAAACGCTAAAAAACGATAACATAAAGGGTTCAATTATAATCTTTGACGGGATAATAACACAGAGACTTGTGGATATAGCTGCTAAAAAGGATATAGGCTACATAATAGGTGTAAAATTGGGTAACGTTGTTAAGTTACCAACTTCAGTCAGGATACTGACCTTTGATCAGCTTTAGCCTTTATTCTAAATATTTTTTCCGGAGTGAGTATAACGTCGGCCTTAACATCATGTTCTCGCATTAGATGGCTGAGATCGCTAAAAACTTGTATTTCATGAGCAACAACAACAAATAGGGCGTTTTCTTTTAGAACGTTTTCTTTCTTCAATATTTCATATTCCCTGTCCCCAAAACCGCTGCCTTTTCCAATACGGTTTCCTTTCAAATCCACTGCAACACAACCCTGTGCAAAAACTCCCACCTTTTGTCTTAAAGTTCCAAAATCAGCCTTTTCAGCCATTTTCAGTTTCTCTATAGTTGGCTTAACCTTCTGCCTTAGAGTGACAAAGCCCTTAATTCCGGGCAAAGCCACCAGCAGAGTCTTTCCGTCTTCGAGAACTATCTCCCTAAGCCTTAGCAGAACAGAATCCGGAGCCGAGAATATACACTCGGACTCCCAGTACTCCCCAAGCTCCCTTATCCTTTCACAAGCTTTTTCCGCTCCCTTAAAATTCGGAATCCTTCCATATGGAGGTGGAAATCGACATATTGGCTCAATTTTCTTCCAAACGTATTCTCTAACCTCTTCTTTACTTCTGAACATCAATCAGGACCCTGATCAGATCTTTATCCTTAACAATTCCAGCAACTCTATTAAATGAATTCAACACAGGGATGCAGTCCAAGTCATCCTTCACCATCTTCTTTGCGCACTTTGAAATTCCAGTTTGTGGGTAAACAAAATCTGCGGGCTTCATGAATTTCTTTACCGGTTCTTTCGGCAATTTAACGACGCTAACCTCGAAATACCTGACAGCCAAATCTCTCATCCCATCCCAGCTCCACTTGTCATCGGTATCACTTGAAGAAGATTGAGTTGACTTCATCAAGAAATCTTCTATCAAAGCCTCGCTGAGCATTATCTTTTCATCCACTATTCCAACTAGTTCGTCATTTTCGTTTAAAACTCCACATATCTCTGCATTGCTTAGCCTCATTATTTCTCCAACCACTTTTAAAGGTGTCTCTTCCCAAACGCAGACGATTTGGGGATTAACATACCTCCTTATTGGGATATCTAGATTCATCTCCGCTATTTTCTTGACCAAGTCTCTCACCGTTATTATTCCGACGAGCTTTTCGCCCTCCAACACGGGCAGTCTCCTGAAAGGTGTTGTGCTCAAAATTGTAGCAATTTTCTGAACCGAATCCTCGACGCTAACGGTTACAGGGTTGGGAGTCATTAAAAGCGCTAGCTGGTCTTCGTCTATTTTCCTCAAAAGATCTTTTCTAGTCACGATTCCAACGAGTTTTTCTCCCTTCAAAACTGGGACGGCAGAAATACCGTATTCTTTAAAAAGCTGCAAAACTGCCTGCCTGTTACTTGGCAAAGTTGCATAAATAACTCTTGGGTTCATTATATCTCTTGCTTTCATCGAAGCTACAGCTCAATCTCTGCTAATCAATCTTTTCATTTTGAGGAAAGGTATTAAAATATTGGGTTCAAAAAGGGTTGATGAACACATTCGGCTACGCTTTCAGAGTTACCACATGGGGAGAAAGTCATGGAAATGCTATTGGTTGTATCATCGACGGCTGTCCAGCTGGTCTGAAAATAGATGAAGAGTTTATAAGAAAAGAAATGGAGAGGAGGAGGCCAGGAAAAGCATTTACTTCAAAAAGGAGGGAAGAAGATAAAGTAGAGATTCTTTCCGGTGTCCTCAATGGAATTACGCTGGGAACGCCTATTTCAATGCTAATAAGAAATATAGATGTCGACTCAAAACCCTACGAAGAGATAAAGTCAATTCCGCGTCCAGGACATGCCGATCTTACATATCTTGCAAAGTTCGGGATCCGAGACTGGCGCGGCGGCGGGAGAGCTTCTGCAAGAGAGACTGCTGCGAGAGTTGCTGCTGGGGCAGTTGCCAAACAAATTCTATCAAGATATGGTATAAAGGTATATGGCTACGCAAAGGAGATTGCGGGAGTAAAGTTTAGGGTTGAAGATTACGAAAGGGCATTTGAAATTGCTGAAAGTAGCGATATAAGATGCCCAGATCCAGAAATGGAGGAGATTGCAAAGAACAGAATAATAGAGGCCATGAAAGAGGGCGATAGTGTCGGAGGAGTTGTTGAAATAGTTGCAAAGAACGTTCCACCAGGACTAGGAGAACCAGTCTTTGGAAAAATAAGCGCATATTTTGCCTTTGCTCTCATGAGTATACCTTCTGTTAAGGGTTTTGAAATTGGAAGGGGTTTCGAATCTGCAAGGCTAAAGGGTAGCGAAAACAATGACCAGATAATTTTAAAGAACGGTAAAATAAGGTTTCTAACAAACAATGCAGGCGGAATTCTCGGTGGTATAACAAACGGAGAAGATATAGTTATGAGGATAGCCGTGAAACCGACACCCTCAATTGCAAAAGTTCAGAAGAGCGTGGATTTAGAAAAGATGGAAGAAGTTGATCTGACCGTCAAGGGTAGACACGATCCATGCATAGTTCCTCGAATAGTTCCCGTTGCTGAAGCTATGACTGCGCTTGTTATTGTGGACTGCATGATTCTCCAGCATCTTATTCCGAGGAGTTTCGTATGATAGAAAGGAAGATAGAAGTTGAAGAAAAGATAAAATGCATCCAAGAAGTAAATGGAGAAGTTAGAGAACTTATACTTGACTACAAAAGATGTAATGGCTGCGGAATCTGCGTATTTGCTTGTCCGGTGAATGCAATAGAGTTGGGACCCGTTCATGATATCGCAAAAGGTCTCGAAATGCCACCGGTGATAATAGACCACCTTAAATGCGCATACTGCGGAATTTGCTATTCTTTTTGTCCATTCGATGCATACGAATTCAAGATAGATGGTAAAAAAGTTGAGAAAACTACTCTCCCACTCTCACCAGTAAGATTTACCTATAAATTCGATCACTGCAGAAAATGTACGCTCTGCTATAAGGTTTGTCCAACCAATGCTATAAAAAGAAGTGTCCTCATAAAAAGAAGTGAGATAAAGGAGAGAAATGAGGGAATCAAAGGTTCCGTAAAGATCGACAGAACCAAGTGCAATTTATGCGGAATATGCGCAGAATTCTGTGAAGTGTTCAGAATGGTAGAGAAAGATATTCATCCCATGGATATCATGCCCTACAGTGACATATTGGTTGATGAAAGCAAATGCGACTTCTGCAAGTTATGTGAAGAGATTTGTCCAGAAAAGGCCATTGAAGTGGAAAATGGCAAAAGAGTTCCGTTTGAGATGCCAAAAAATATAGCAGAGATAGCAATAGATCAAGAATTGTGCTCAAATTGTGGCTACTGTGAAGAAGTGTGTCCATACGATGCTGCAAAAACGGTAAAGCCTATCGAGGGGAGGCTAAGTCTTTTTGAGGCCAGAATGTACCGATGCGATCCGATCGGCTGCGGAGCATGTCTTAGAATATGCAGACATAACAGAGTATGGTTCGTTTCAGAGGATAGAAAGAGAGTTTTCTTCAACGAAAGATTCTGCAATTACTGCGGAGCTTGCGAGAATGCCTGTCCCTATGATCTAATTATCGTCGAAAGAAGAAATTACTTTACTAAAGAACTTGTCAGAGATGTTCCGTGGAGGGGGTCGTGGGAGAGAGCTTTAGAGAGAATAGTAAAGAGGGAGAGAGTAAAAATACCCGAGAGGATATCATACGCTGAGGTCGAGCTTCCAAGAATTGAGGAGGAGATTGTTACAACTGGAGAATTCAGGAGAATGAATTTGGAAAAAATTGAAGATCTTCTGAAAAGAGTTAGATATCGCAAGGCGCTAGAATTTAAGGAGCTAGAAGTTTTCGAAAGGGGTGTGACCCGTGCACGTGGAGAGGATAAGGGGGAAAAAGAGTGAAAGGCTAAAAGGAAAAAAAATTGTCCTTGGAGTTACCGGAAGCATAGCAGCTGTTGAAACGGTCAAGCTCGCAAGAGAACTGATAAGAAGGGGAGCAGAAGTTTTCGCAGTAATGAGCAAATCTGCAAGAAAAATAATACATCCATATGCACTTGAATTTGCAACCGGAAATAAAGTAATAACCGAAATAACTGGTGAAGTAGAACATGTTAAGTTTCTCGGGAAAGATGGTATTGCGGATCTTTTCCTTATAGCTCCCTCGACTGCAAATACGATAGGAAAAATAGCCAACGGGATCGATGACACGCCGGTAACAACCTTTGCAACCACAGCATTGGGGGCAAAAAAACCCGTGCTAATCGCTCCCGCGATGCATGAAGCAATGATTGACAATAATCTGGTAATTAGGAATATAGAAAAACTTAAGGAGATGGGAGTTGAGATAATAGAGCCAAAACTTGAGGAAGGAAAGGCCAAGTTCCCAGAAATAGAGAAAATTTGTCTTCATGTCGAAAGGGCGCTGTATCCAAAAGAATTTGCGGGTAAAAAGGTTCTAGTAACAGCCGGGCCAACATTTGAGCACCTAGATCCGATAAGGTTCATAAGCAACAAAAGCTCCGGATTAATGGGCAAGGAAATAGCGCTTGAACTGTGGCGAAGGGGGGCAGAAGTTGTTTTCATAAGCTCTAAAGATCTCGGAATTAGCCTTCCAAACTTCAAGCAGATAAGAGTTCGCTCAGTATTGGATATGCTAAAAGCTGTTTTGAACGAAATTAGAGATTGCTCTCTCTTTGTTTCCGCTGCAGCAGCATCGGATTTCCTAGTAGAAATGGAGAAAAAGAAGATAAAAACTGCCAAAGAAATAACAATTACACTCAGAGAGGCTCCAAAGGTAATCAAAGAAGTAAGAAAAATATACAGTGGGGATATAATAGGTTTTAAAGCTGAAACCGGTGTCAGCAACGAGGAACTTGAAAGGATTGCGAGAGAGAGACTAGAAGCTGATGTGCTTTCAATGGTTGTTGCAAATGATGTCCTAGAAAAGGGAATGGGTACTGAGGACACTAGAGTCGTAGTTGTTACCAAAAAGAGATCTGAATGGTTCGAGGGGATGAAGAGTGAGGTTGCGAGGAAAATAGTTGAGAGATATCTTCAAGATTGCGTATGATCTTCTGTCCAGCGGCGATAAGCTGCATATTTATTCCAGAAGTAAAATCCGATCCGGCGAATTCCGGAAGTCTGGGGGTAGCTTTCACGATAGAGAAAGGTGTTTTTGCAAAACTTTCAGATGGAATTAAGTTCAACGGGAGAGAAATAACTTTTCCAACTGTTGAATTTGTGCTAAAAAAACTTGGAATCCCGGGTGTTGAGCTGGAGAGCGAATTGCCCCTTGGTTGCGGCTTTGGACTGAGCGGCGCCTGCGCAGTTGCTGCGGGTTTTCTTTCGGAAAATCCTGCGTTCGAAATTTTTGATCTGGCTCATGAAGCAGAAGTCGTGAATTTAACGGGACTCGGAACGGTAACAACTCAGGCTTTTTGTGGACTTGTGATCAGAAAAAATGCTTCCTGTCCTTCCAAGGCGATTGTGGAAAGGTATGTGTGGAATTACGAATTTGATTTTCTAACAATGGGCCCAATTTCAACAAGGGATGTTCTTTCCACACAAAGAGAGAGAATAGCAAAAATCGGTAGGAAATGGCTCAAAGAGTTTATAAAAAAGGTAACTTTAGAAAACCTCTTCAGAACATCAAACGGCTTTGCAAAGGAGACGGGTTTGATAGAACCCGTGTTGGATGTAATTGAGGCCGTGGAAAGTATTGGTGGTTTTGCAAGCATGGCAATGCTCGGAAAGACGGTATTTGCTTACAAAGGCTTCGAAGCTTTGAAAGAATTTGGAGAGCCATTTAAGGCAAAAATAGATTGCTGCGGGGTGAGGAGGGTTGATAGTTTCCGCAATTCAGTGCAGAATAGGCGACTGGGAAAGTGCGAAGAAAGTATCGATTGATGCAATAGAAAAGGGGGCTGAAGTTCTTCTCTACCCAGAATATTTCTCTTATTCCGAATTCTTGCTAGAAATTGGAGACAAAACTTTTTATTTTCTGAAAGAGATCAGCAAAGAGTTTGGAGTAGTTACATGTGGTAACATTGTAGTTAAAGAGGGTGGATTAATCTACAACAGGGCCCTTGTATTTGATTCAGGCGATTTGATTTCCCACCAGGATAAAATTCATCCAACAAGGATTGAAAGATCCTACGGAGTAGCGCCCGGAAAAAGTTTAAAAGTTTTCAGCATTAAGGGCGCCAATTTTTGCATCTTAATTTGCGCGGATATCCTATATCCCGAGCTTTGCAGAGTTGCAGCTTTGAAGGGGGCTGAAATCGCTCTGAATCCTGTAGTCTCCTTCAAGAGTTCAGAACTGCCAGGGAGAGATATAAGACACTGTTTATACTTTGCGAGATCTTTCGACAATTGCTACGCAATAGTGAAAGCGGGAGGATTTGGAAAAACTTTCACGGGAAGCGAGGTGGTTGGAAGAAGTCTTATTGCAACATTTGAGGGGATAATCGCCAAGAGCAAGTTTGAAGAAGTTGAAGAAGCTGTCGTTGCGGGGCTGGATTTGCAGAGCATAAGAAACTACAGGGAGATCAACTACTCTCTAAAAGACCGAAATGTCGAAGCATATTTGGAGCTTTTTAGGAAAAATTTTTAGTCTTAAATCCGAGTCTCTCGCATGAAAATAGTATTTCATCCAGAATTTTATAAGGTATACACATCTGACCCGGCAGCCGAAGCCGGAAGAATGGAAGCTATAGTCAATGAGCTTAGGGATTATGAATTCGTGAAACCAGAAAGGGCGAGAGAAGAGGACATTTTACTCGTTCACACAAGAAGACACTACGAATACGTAAAAAGTGAGGAGGAAATATTCGAAGTTGCGATGCTCGCAGTAGGAGGGGCAATTCTGGCCTCACAGATTGCCTTTAAGGAGCCTGCTTTTGGCTTGATTCGCCCTCCGGGACATCATGCAAGCCCGGACAGTGCTTGGGGTTTTTGTTATTTCAACAATGTTGCTATCGCCGTTAGGAAGCTTTTGGCTGAAGGAAAAATTGAAAAGGCTGTAATCGTAGATTTTGACCTACATTACGGCGATGGCACTGCAAATGTCTTCAGAGGAGATACAAAAGTCAAATACCATCATATGACTGGTGCAAACATTGAAGGTGTAGTAGATTTTCTTGAAAAAAGCGAATACGACATAATAGCCGTATCCGCTGGCTTCGACAAGCACAAAGAAGACTGGGGAGGAATTCTGGAAACGGAAGATTACAAAGAACTTGGAAGAATTATAAAGGAGTTCTCCGAGAAAGGAGGAGGAAGGAGATTTGCAGTCCTTGAGGGAGGATACAACCACAGAGTTCTTGGTAAAAACGTCAGAGCATTCATAAAAGGATTTGAGTGATCATTATATTTCAACTCTATAAACAGGAGACTCTATGTTCCTTTCTCAGAAACGGCTACAGCACTGCTCCACAGGAGCTTGCCAGTGCCTCTCTCACAGCTCAAGCAAAATGATCTTGCTTATTTTTTAACATTCCTCAATTATTCTCGAGAAGGTTATATTTCCACCGCTTTTAAAAATTAATTATGGGTCTTGACGTAGCCAAGAAGCGCGGCGGGCTCCGGTGTGATGGTTGTGGATCTACTGAAATTGTGATGACCCATTGGAATGCTGACCGAAGAGACTGCAAGTGGGTTCAAATCCCACCGACCCCATAAAAATTTTAAAGATTTAGTTCAGACCGAGAATCCTCCTCTTTTCCAGAATTACTCTCTCTATCAGTTCCGCTGCTTTCAATGGATCTTCCTCAACAATAACCTTTCCCCCGGTGAGGGTCTCAATGTCCTTCGTAAAGAACTTAACCGCATCTTCGCTGCCAGTGATGGGTGGAATTGGAGAGACATGGGTCGTTATTCCATAAGCCACGGCAAAAACGGCGTCAATTGTTGCTTTCTGCTCCATATACTCCGGAGCAGTAGCTGCGATTGGTAGCTGCGGAATGTCGACATTGAGGGTATCGGCTATCAGTCTCACCAAATAAGCAGCTCTACCAACATCAGTGCAGGTACCAAAGCTGAGAACCGGAGGGATTCCAAGGGCTTTGCAGACCTTTTTCAGCCCTTCTCCTGCAAGTTCGACGGCTTCAAGAGATGTCAGACCGGCTACTTGGAGGGCACCGTTGCCACACCCCATTGAAAGTATTAAGATATCTCTCCTTATCAGTTCCTTAGCAATTGTGACCGTATTATAATCGTGAGGGCCATTTTTGAGCGTTGTGCAGCTCACAAGAGCGACTATTCCCTTTACGTCTCCGTTCTTTATCGCATTGATCAATGGATCAAGAGTTCCACCCAAAGCCTTCAAAATGGCCTCTGGGGAAAAACCAACCATTATTTTCTGCCTTCTCTCAATTCTAACAGCCTTACTTTTATCCCTCTTTCTGAAATTGTCGATTGCGATCTCGATCAGCTTTTTTGCAATTTCTTCAGCCTTCTCTGGCTCATAGTCTAGGCCCCAATCTATTCCCCTAAACCGAACAAGCCTGCTCACAGGAATTATTTTGAAACCATAGCGCTGATATTCAGGTAAAGAAGGCAAAGCACAGTTCATGTCCGCAGCAAAAACATCTATACAACCTGTTGCCAATGCAAATTCCTGAACAATCCAGTTTCCAACTATTCCAGCAAATACAGGGCTGCTGGTTCTCTGCAATACCTCCTGACCAGTCTCTATAAATCCAATTATCTTCAAACCTTTCGCACCGGCTTCTTTCGCTTTTCTTTGCACTTCCTCACGCTCGGCGATCTTTATCAATGCAAAAGCTACGAATGGCTCATGTCCGTCAACTGCGATGTTAACGTACTCGGGATCAAGGATTCCAAGATCGGCATAGCTTTCATTTGGCATTGGAGTTCCAAAGAGGATATCCTGAATTATTTCAAGCGAAAACTGCGCTGCGATGCACGTTGCGATGCTCATCGCCATGCTCTTCTTAGCCAAAGAAACGTAATTGCTGTCAACATTCGTCATCGCAGAAGTTCCCACTGTCAGCAATTCCTGGAAAACGCCAGAAGGGAGAATTCCAAGCTTTTTCCATGTTTCCTTTCTCTTTTCTGGGGCGAAAATTTCCACAAGCTTGCTTCTCTCAACCGAACTCAAATCGGCTATCACAAAGTCTGCTACTTTCTCTGCAATTTCTCTCAAATCGCCTCCAGCGATGCCAAGCTTTCCAGCAAACCACCTCAGCTTCTCAACATCCCCTATTTCGTAAGGCGTTAAGCCTCTTGCTGTCGCTTTCAGAGTTTTTGCCGCTTCTATTGCGTGGTAAGTATACGCCTCAGTTCCAAGCATGTTTTTGTGGACGAAGTTTCTGACCACCATTCCTGCCGCATCAATACCGCAAGCCCCGTATGGTTTTTCTTTTCCAATTCTGCAGGGACCCATGCTACAAAGCTGGCAGCTAAGACCAACGCTGCAAAAAGGACATCTCCCCTTTTCCTGAACCTTGAATCTGTCCACAACGTTCGTGATTCCATCTGCCCTCACCTTACGATACATCTCATTAACACTTTCATGGTAGCTAACTCTCTCGGCTTCCATGATATCGTTTGATTCGCACCTTTATATATCCTCCTTCCCTAAGATTTTCGCAAAGCTTTATTTTTAAGAGAGAACGTAGAACGTGCTCGAAGTGCAGATCGTAACAAAGCTTCCAGAAAACTGCGCGCTTGGCTGTCTTAAAGCGATTGCCAATGACTGCGTTCTAAAAATAGAGGGTTTTTCAAGGAAGAACGATTCGATCAGAGGTCTGCTTAGATTAAAGGCAAAAAAGATCGCGGAGCTACTTTCGAATCTACCGCCACTCTGCGATGTGGTAGTAACCTCTGAAAGAGATGCAAAAATATTGCTAAAAGAGCACAGCTGTTTTATAGCGCTTCCAATCCTCGATTCTGGGTGTATAATAACGTCCATAGAAATAAAAGGGGATTCCGTTCGCTGGCAGATAATATGCGATGATGATGACTTCCTGGCCCTTATCGAGAAACTAGAGTCTGCAAAGATAGAATTTGAAATAGCCTACAAAGGCAGACCAGAAGGCAGAAGCGAGATAACCTTCAGAGAGGAGGAAGTGCTGAGATTTGCGTATGAGAAGGGTTACTTCGACTTTCCAAAAAGAATAAAGCTTGAGGAAATTGCCAAGCACTTTGGAATTGCTCCTTCGACTCTTTCAGAAATTCTGAGAAGGGGGCAAAAGAAGATCCTCGAAAAATATTTCAGGGAGAGCTTCTGAATGAGAGAACATAGTTAACAGCATCTTCAGGTTTTTCAAAAACTTTCATACCCTTTAATACAACTGGGGGCCTGAGAGCTGCTACGGGCTTCCCTTCCTTCAGTGCAATCGCAATTTCAGAAATCGTCCCGAATTCGCCGCCTATAGATATCAGCGCATCGGAAGAATGAACGATTATCATGTTCCTTGCGTGACCCATGTCGGTTGCGATCTTTATGTCGATGAAGGGGTTCGCCTCATCGCATTTTCTCGGAAGAATTCCAACCGTTATCCCACCCCTGCTTTTCGCTCCCTTTGCACTCGCCTCCATTACGCCGCTGAGTCCACCGTTGATCAAAACGCAACCCTTCTCGGCTAAAAGCTGACCCACACGAAAAGCGAGCTCATAGATATCTCTATCGCAGACACTCGCTCCAATCACGCCGATCTGCATAGTAAAAGTTTTTCGTTGCATAAAATCCCTTTGCGAATTTGATCAAAATCTTAACTCGCACT
Organism: uncultured archaeon; assembly: GCA_964463575.1. GTDB lineage: Archaea > Halobacteriota > Archaeoglobi > Archaeoglobales > Archaeoglobaceae > WYZ-LMO2. The sequence continues at coordinate 15,007 of CAYXCK010000003.1, read as the reverse complement.
GAAAGCAGCTGAAAATGGAACCGAGGGGTTTCAGAATTATTTTAGCAGAGGGGGGAATTCAGGAGCTACAAAAGTGGATAACAATAACAGATCAGCTCGAAGCCATTTTATAAAAAATTTCTGCTCATCTTTAAAAAGCGAGACTTGCAATATGGACATGGAAAAATTTAGAAGGTTGC
>CAYXCK010000003.1:0-14728 GCA_964463575.1 uncultured archaeon | reverse complement strand
TCATCTTTAAAAAGCGAGACTTGCAATATGGACATGGAAAAATTTAGAAGGTTGCTTGAACACTGGATAGAGCACAATGATGAGCACATAGAAAACTACAGGAAATGGATAAAAAACTTGGATCCAGAGTTAGCTGAATTGTTGGAAAAGGCTGTGAAGAAATTCGAAGAAGGTAACAATATCCTCAAAGAAATAATAAAAAAGCTAAATCAGCAACTGTAGTGTCTTTTGTAGTAGATTATGCCGTCCATTTTAAGCTTGTCTTCTTCGGAAGTTTTGACTATCAGATCATAATTATAGTAAACTTCCCAGACTTCGTCGCAAAATTTCCTGAGCTTTGCAATTATTTCTTCTTTTCTCGTTTTGTCTATCCAAAGCTCGTAGTACGTCATTCAAACTCTATTGTTGCAGGGGGCTTGTCTGTTACATCATAGAGAACTCTCGAAATTTCCGGAACTTCGCTAGTTATCCTAAGGGAGATTTTCCGCAACTTCTCATATGGTATTTCCACGAATCTTGCAGTGATTGCATCCTGCGAGGAGACGACCCTGACTACAACAATGTATCCGTAGACTCTTTTTCCGTCCTTTACTCCCGTTGCCTTCAGATCCAAGAGAACCGCAAAGTTCTGGAATGAGTCCAAATCTTTAGTCTCCTCTTCCACTATCTTCGTAGCTTTCCTCAAAATTTCGAGTTTTTCCCATGTTACTTCGCCAACTATCCTTATCGCAAGACCGGGTCCCGGAAATGCTTTTCTATAAACAATTTCATCAGGCAATCCAAGCTCTTTGGCAACTAGCCTTACCTGCCACTTGTAAAGATCTTTTATTGGCTCGATTACTCTAAACCCGAACTTTTCCGGGTCAATTCCAATTTGCTCAAGGACATTGTGCTGGGTTTTTATCCCTCCAACCGTTTCAACGATGTCCGCCGCTATAGTTCCCTGTACCAGAAACTTTGCGTTATTCTTAGCAATTATTTCACCCAATACGCTATAAAAAGCCTCCCTGAATGCTTTTCTTTTCTCCTCCGGATCAACTTTGCCCTTAAGGGCTCCTAAAACCTTTTCCTTTGCATCGTAAATGAAAGCATTAAAACCTAGGTTCCTGAGAACCTCAACAACCCTTTCGCCCTCGCCAATTCTTCTTAGCCCGTCATCAATGTATACGGCCTTTATTGGCTTTTCAACAGCCTTAGAAACTAAAACCGCTGAAACTGTGCTATCAACGCCGCCCGAGCATGCAGCTAGAATTTCCTCAGACCTCACTCCAGAAAGTTCGGCTTTCAGCTTTTTTATAGTCCTTTCGATATATTCCCCAGCGTTAAACTGCATGCCGTATCAAACTCACCTAGACTTAAAAAGTTCCCGATGAAATATTAAGCAATTTTTCAGTTTAAATAAAAACTTTTAAATATTTGTTTATCTTTTTCCTGGGTTCTCAGTTTTAAGTGATTGTATTTCGGTTCAGATAAACTTCCTTCCCCATTGAAAGTTTTTTATGTGAACTAGTGGTTTCAGCCTGAGATTCTGATATTTCTCTCTTTCACAAGTCTTGTTTGCTAATACATTGGAAACGTGCCAAAAAATTTGATTTACCTCAAATTGAATCTCTGAAGATCTCCCACAATTTCAGCATCGAATTCCAAGAACTCGAGTATTTTATCTTTAACGGCATGCGTCATAGGATAGAGATGAGTTAGAAAAAGTCTTTCGGCTTTGATAAAGCCCAAGAATTCCTTCAGATTTTCAGGTGTAGTGTGGTAATCTGCCCTGTAATTAAATGGCAAAGAAAGTTCGTGCACCATGTAGGAGCAATCCAATTCTAAAAAATCTCTAAAAGCCCTAGTGTCCCCACTTATTGCGATGAAATCATCCACCAGATATCCCTGACTCTCGATTGAATGGATCGTTTTTACTGCCTTAATCTTCAAATTGCCAATTTTGAAATCCCTTTCTTCAGAAATCTTGAACTTAAGCTTGTTCCTAAGATACGGATAAACATTCAGGAATGATTCAAGAAAGAATTTAGTTCCATAAGGACCATAAATCTCTATTTCTCCAGCTTCCAGAAGCCATCTCGCCTTCAGAATGTTCATAAGATCTCCATTGTGGTCTAGATGGTGATGGGTTATCAGAATTGCGTCAATTTCTTCAGGTGAAATTCCTGCCTGCTCTAGTCTCAAAAAACTGCCTATTCCTACATCCACTAGAATCTTCACGTCTTCTTCAATCAAAATAGAGCTCTGAGCCCTGTTCTCATACGGAACGGAGACTCCTGTGCCAAGGAAAGTTATTTTCACTCTCTCACCCCCAAAAAATCACCCAATTCATTAACTATTTCCGTTCTCAATACTTCTTCTCCTTTCAAAATTCTAAAGCCTTCAGCAAGTTTTAGGCCAACATCTTTCCCGAGAGACTGATAATTCTCCTTTATGTAGTCAAAAACAGCTTCCTCAGGCTTTGTGTGCCTGCGAATTTCAAATGCCCACCATCTTCCGTTTTCCAAAAATGGTTTGAATTCCCTCTCCTTTGCCAAAAATCTCTCCACATTTTCCTCATCCTCAAATAGGGGCCCCATTTTTCTTGCAATTCTCGAAAGCTCCTTTACCGCACATTCAAAGACCAGATAGCATTTTTCCTTAGCAAAAAAGCCAAACCTGATTGGAAGGAAACTTTCCTTTTCTAAAACTTCAAAGAGTTTTTTGCTGGCCTTCTCAAGCTGAGGATAGAGATTGTCCTCGACTATTTTCGGCCTTTCGAATTCCACAACAAAGATTTCCGTTTCTCTTTTTTTCAGAGCTTCAGACAATTTCTGAACGCTGATTTCTCTCCTTTTCTGTACAAAAAATTCCAAACTTGGTTTTCTAAGAAATTCCCTCGAAAGTTGAACAAATTTTGCAAGATTGTCAATGCTAAGATTTGCCGCAACGTTTCTCCTTTCGTCTACAGGATCTATTACAAAAAAGCAATCTCCAGTTCTAACCTTACCGTTTTTCACATCTATAACCGTTTTTCTTGTCCAATTTTTTGCATTTCTCAGACATTCGATAAAAGAGCCATAAAAGATTATAAGAAGTTCGCAGAGATAGCCAGAAAAACCTCTCACTTTATACTCTGCTCCATATATATTATTGGCTTTTAAAAATTTTTTGAGGAGTCTTACATCATTTTCTTTCCCTTTTACCCTTTCCTTAAGCCATTCATGGTGAAATGGAGTTCTATCAACCGCTGATATTATCTTTTCAGCACTCTCAACCTTATAGCAGGGAACGAGATCAACTTCAACTCCAAAAACTTTTCCGTGAGCATAGGGATGTTCAGCGTACCTCAGCTCCATTTCATCAAGAACCTTTGCGCCTATCTCTATTATCCTATTCTCAAGTTCTTTTTTCGAAAGTTCCTTTGGGAAAAGAATGAAAACATCAATTTCTAGGTTTCCTTTCAACCAAGTGTTTCGAGCATAGCTCCCAACGAAAACAAATTCTAGGCCAAGTATTTCTAGACGTTCTCTCAGAACTCTCTCGGCTTTCTTCGCGGTTTCAACTTCGACTTCATCAGGAGTCGAGAGTCTAATCGCTTCTTCAAGAACTTGCTTCAAAGATTCTGACATCCCTATAAACTGGACCGGTAGGTTTTAAAATGCTCTGCTTGAGCTTGAAATTCCTGACAAGCATTTCACCAAAATCATTCTCCCCAAATTCCTTTATCACACCCTCCACTTCCTTATTCTTCCTTTTAACTCTTGCAACAGTGAGATGCGCAACAAATTCCTTGTCTCTTCTAAATCCAAGTCGCTTCAGTTCAGAATAAACTTTCTCAGCTAGTTCTCGGATATCATCCTCCTTTTCAATTCCTATCCACACTACCCTCGCATCTCCCCTTTCCGGAAACTTTCCAACTCGCTTCAGGGAAATTTTGAATGGGCTAAATCTAACTTTTGACAGAGCAGAACTGATTTCATCCACCCTATACTCATCCACTTCACCCAAAAACATCAGAGTGATGTGTAAGTTTTCTCTCTCAACCGGTTTCACACCCTGAAGTTTCGAAAGCTTCAGAAGCAGGGGTTCGATGTTCTTCTTCACTTCTTCATCTATGTCGACTGCAACGAACAATCTCATCCAGAATAGGAATTCAGAAGGTTGAAAAAATTTATCCAAGGTGCTGAAACCTGGTATCTTCTCCGTCCTCCAGAGTGGGCTTTCAGTTTTAAAAGCTCTGTATCTCTTCAAAAACGATCCGTCTACCCGCCTTGAAAGGCGAGACTTTCAGTTGTGAGATATATTGCTGAAACAAGAACGGCTAAACCGAGCGGTTTTCTTAATTTCGAAAAATCTAGACTTATTTTCCTACCAATAAGTAGTAATAGGAAAATTGCAGCAGCTATACCGGCTGTATAAAATACCGAAATTGAAAAAGGTCTTTCCGATAGCACGGCTTCAGAAATTGCAATTCCTAAGAAAGGCATTATGCAGGGAAGCCAGAAGAATGGGATTATGAGACCATAGAAAAATGACGGTAATTTCAGCTTTGTTAAAAAACCAAAACCTGCAAGATGTCTGCTAAAAAACAATTCTATTCTTTCCTCAAGTAAGTAAAATGCCAAGAAGAAAAGTAGGGCATAGCCAACGATCTTAAATGGAATAAGAAGGACTGAGATGAAACTGAGGAGGAATAAAGAGATAATCATGCCAAGAAAGATGGCCAGTGAATCTAAAAATCTCATTCGAGAAGCCCCGAACACGATCGGGATCAGCGGTAAAACACACGGAGAAAAAATCGAAAAGAAGCCCAGGAAAAATGCTAGGGCTTCTTCAAGCATATTTACCTTCTATATACTTCCCCAAGATCCAATTCCAGTCTTTCACTTATCAGATCGAGTATTTCACCAAGAACTGAAAGCAACCTGTTATAAGATTCTATAAACATTACTACGCTTTCTCTCGCATTCAACTTCGCCTGCAGGTCCGTTAACTCGCTTAAAAGTTCGTTATCGAAAATACCAGACATCTGCTTGGTCACAAAATCCTGTTGCTTTTTCTGAAATTCCATTATCATTGTCTGCGCCTCGTTATCTGCCTTTAGTCTTTTCTCCATTTCCAAGAATTCCTTATATTCTTCAAGGCACTTTAAGGCTTCCGCAAATTCCAAAGCCTTCTCCTTAACCATTTCACTTATCATTCAAACCACCATCCAACTCATTCGATTTCTCAAAAGGATATATAAACCTTTTCCATCAAAAGAGTCCTCAAAAACAGCAGAAAAATTGCAAAAACAACAGCCATTGCGCTTATAATCTCGAAAATCCTTATGCTTCTCCTAACATCCAAATCCTCCGGCAGCCTACCTGGCAAAGAATAAAATCCCGGTTTCTCCAACTTTACACCAAGAACATAGGACATGGCCGCTATAGTTGTTCCGTTCAGCTTTACCTTGTTTTTTAAGCCATATTTCAAGCTTCCGCGCTTCAAAAATTCAAAGAAAAACAGAGAAATTCTGGCCGGAATATAGTTTGCAACATCGTCGAGCCTCGCTGAAAATTTTCCGAAGAATTCGTATTTTCCGCGATAACCAATCATGGCATCCAATGTATTTATCGCGCGATAGACCACTGCACCCAAAATTCCAAAGATGGAAAAGTAAAAGAGAGGAGCAAAAACACCATCGACAAAGTTCTCGGCAGTAGATTCTATAACAGCAGAGCGTAGTTGGTATTTGTTCAGCTTTTTTGTGTCTCTACTCACAATTTTCTGCACTTCTTCCGGATCCATATTCGTTTTCAGGCAATTGCTTGCATGCCGGACCATGCTTTTTATCGAAAAGGATGAAAAAAGTAGGTAAACTTGCCAGACGTAGTTTAAGGGCTCGGGAAAAGGAAGGTAAACAAGAAGGATTGCAAAGGAAATCACAGCAATCGCGGAAAAAGTGCCGTAGACAAACTGAATTGCCGAACCGTATCTTTCTATTTTTTCAAAAAATTTTTCAAATACTGAAACCAGCTTCCCAAACCAAACTACTGGATGAAAAGTTGCCGGAGGCTCAGAAAAGATCAAATCAAGTAATAAAGCCAGTATTAAAAGATATATTTCCCACGGAAGCATTCAGGTTTTAATTCTGTTGGGATTAAATCCCTTCTTTATCAGAAGTTCCTTGACTTTGTTTACATGGTTCCCCTGCAGCTCGATAACACCGTTTTTTATAGTTCCCCCACAGGCGAGCTTTGATTTCAAAAACTTTGCAAGCTCCTCCAGATTTATCTCACTGCCATCTAGCCCCTCTATTATGGTTACTTCCTTTCCATACCTCCTCTTTCCAACCTTTATCGAAATGACTTGCTGTTCTTTTGCTACTTCTTCGCAGACACAGAGATCTTTAGGCAGCCCACATTTAGAGCAGATTTCCGACATCTCACCCTCCTTTTTTAAGATGTGGCTCGATTGAATTTTAAAATTTTCGGTATAAGCTGAGGATAATCCATTAGTATCTCCATATTTAGCATTAGAGAAGCTATTAGAAAAATCTATATTTTTATAATCCAATGCATTACGGTGGTTCGATGATCGACTGCGACGTAGCGATCGTTGGTGCAGGCCTTGCAGGTATGAGGGCAGCAGTTGCAATAGCTGAAAAAAACAGCAAGGTTTCAGTGGCTATAATCGCAAAAACCTACCCAATAAGATGCCACAGTGTTTGTGCTGAGGGCGGAAGTGCTGCCGTTCTTAGAAAGGAAGATAGCTTCGATCTGCATGCCTGGGACACTGTAAAAGGGAGCGATTTTCTTGCAGATCAAGATGCTGTTGAGTTTTTTGTTAGAGAATGCCCGAAGGAAATTCTTAGACTTGAAAACTGGGGATGTCCTTGGAGCAGAAACCCCGACGGAACCATAGCCCAGAGAGCTTTTGGTGGACACAGTGTAAACAGGACAGTATTCGCAGCAGACAGGACTGGGTTCCATGAAGTTCATACCCTCTACGAGAGACTGTTGAAATACGATAACGTAGAATTCTTCAGCGAATATTTCCTGACAAACCTTGCAATTGAGGATAACAGAATTCAAGGGCTCTCTGCAATAGAGCTAAAAACTGGAAATTTGGTATTTTTCAAAGCTAAGGCCGTAATATTGGCAACTGGCGGGGCTGGGAGACTCTACGGATTCACAACCTACAGTCATCAGGTAACTGGAGACGGAATGGCCATAGCCTACAGATGCGGAGTACCCCTAAAGGATATGGAGTTCATGCAATTCCATCCCACAGGACTGGTTCCCTCCGGAATTCTGATGACAGAAGCATGCAGGGGAGAAGGTGGATACCTGAGAAACAAGTTTGGAGAGAGGTTCATGCAAAAATACGCTCCTGAGAAAATGGAGCTGGCACCAAGAGATGTCGTTGCCAGGGCAATGTGGAGGGAGATAATAGAGGGAAGAGCTTTTGAGGGGGAGCATGGGCCGTATCTCGCTTTGGACCTAACACACCTTGGCGAAGAAAAGATCGAGCAGAGACTGCCGATGATAAGAGAGGCAGCAATCAAGTTTCTAGACATAGACCCGGTTGAGGAGCCTTTACCCGTTAAGCCGGTTCAACATTACACAATGGGAGGTATACATACAAATATGTTCACAGAAACGCCAGTAAAGGGGCTTTTCGCTGCCGGCGAATGCGCGTGCGTCAGCATTCACGGAGCAAACAGGTTGGGTAGTAACTCTACTGTCGAATGCCTTGTATTCGGAAGAGTTGCTGGGGAAATGGCACTGAAATACATTGAAAACGTAAAAGACGTTAAAATCAACCAGGAATTCTTGAAAGAGGAAGAGAAAAGAATTTTTGACAGAATTGGAAAAGGTAACGAAAACCCGCACACAATAAAGAGGGAACTTAACGAAATAATGGACAAGCATCTCTGGATATTCAGAAACGGAGATGGTTTAAAGGAGGCAATCAGAAAGATAGAAGAACTAAAAGAGAGATACAGCCAAGTTTCAATAGCCGACGATTGCAGAAAGTTTAATGTCGCCCTACTTTCAACTCTAGAAGTTGGTTACATGCTTGATCTAGCAGAAGTTGTAGCTATGGGAGCCTTGCTTAGAACAGAAAGCAGGGGAGCGCATTACAGACTCGACTACCCGGAGAGAAACGACAAACAGTGGCTTGTACATACTCTAGCTTATTATACTAAAGAAGGGCCCAGATTCGAGTATTTGCCCGTGACGATAACTAAGTGGAAACCCGTGGAAAGGAAGTATTGAGGTGGATTATGAAGTTCGTTATTCGGCGTTTTAAGGATGGTAAAAGCTTCTGGCAATCTTTTGAAGTCCCCGTAAAAAAAGGGATGACATTGCTGGAGGGTCTCTTTTACATAAGAGAGAACATAGATCCGGGCCTCGCTTTCAGAGCCTCTTGCAGAATGGGAATTTGTGGAAGTTGTGCGGTTAAGGTAAATGGGAGACCTAAGCTTGCCTGCGAGACACAGCTTTCGAAGTTTAAAAAAGAGATAAAAATAGAACCGCTAGACAACTTCAGGGTTATAAGAGATCTTGTAACGGAATTTGAGGGCTTCTTCGCAAAACACAAGAAAGTGAAGCCATATCTAATAGCAAATACAGATTACGAGAATCCAATAGAACAGTTACAGACACCAGAAGAGCTGAAAAAGTACTATATTTTCACACTTTGCATAAAATGCGGTTCTTGCCTTTCTGTTTGTCCAAGCTCAGCGACTCTAGAGAGTTCTCTTGGACCGGCAGCATTAGCTGCTGCCTACAGATTCAATGCGGACAGTAGAGACAGGGGTAAAGAGGAAAGAATGAAGATAGTTTCCGAAAGCTTTGGAGTTTGGAGGTGCCATTCCGCAATGGAGTGCAGCGAGGTTTGCCCGAAGCAGATAGAACCAGCTAAAGCTATTCAACTCCTGAGGAGAGAGAGTTTGGGGTGAGAAAAATGGGTGTAATATCTTGGTTCAAGTACAAATCACCCTTCGGTCTAGCCTTTGCCCTTCAGAGAATAACCGGAATAATCCTGCTCTTTTACCTAATCCTGCATCTCTCTTACCTCACTTCCCTCCAGAGCAGGGAGCTATACGAAACGCTAACCTCGATAACGGTTTCGAGGCAGTTTATAATTTTCGATTCCCTACTAATACTTTGCGGGGTATTCCACGGAGTCAACGGGATAAGAATAATCATACACGAGCTGGGAATCGGCCATGAACTCAGAAGAGTAGTCCTGGCAGTTTCCGCAATTATAGTACTTCTGGGATGGATTATCGGAAGCTATATCCTATTCATGGCGCTGGGTGATTGAAATGCGCGGTTTTGAGCCTCTTGCATGGATTTTTCAGGCAATTTCAGGTATAGCGATGGTATTTCTCATAACAACGCATTTCATTCTCACCCATTCATCCCATGATCTCCTAAGCTATGATAGCGTTTTGCATAGAATGACAAACATAGAGTATAAGATCTTCTACGCCCTCCTGCTGATTTTTGTAACATTCCACGCATTCAACGGTCTTAGAGCAATTATTCTGGACACAGAAGGGGGCATGAGGAAAAAGGGAGCTGTAAATGCTGTTACCGTTACAGCTGCACTCATAGCAATTGTCTACGGTCTCTACCTGCTTTCCAAATTCTGATTTTTTAAACCTCAAATTTATCTTCCATAATGCGATCTTTTTCTGTGCTTGATGATTTGTTCTGTCCGAAGTGCAAGAGGCTGAAAAAGAGATGCATTTGTCCGGATGAAAGGAATTTAAAGCTTTTGATGCAAAATTACAAGGAATTTCTAAAACCGATCTTCGAAAGCAAGGATGAAATCGTCTACTATCGAGTTTTTGATCCATTCAAAGAGTTTCCAACTGAACCGCTGGATTTTCTGCCAGAAACGATTGCCAATATTCTCAGAAAAAGGGGAATAGAGAGACTATACCCATTCCAAAAAGAGGCCATGGAACTGCTGATGATAGGCAAAAATGTCGTAATAACCGCACCAACAGGTTTCGGAAAAACTGAAGCGTTTGTAATACCCATGCTACTAAAAGCTTCCGAGGGAAAGGCGATTGTATTTTATCCGACGAAAGCCCTAGCAAAAGATCAGGAACTAAAGATAAAGGACTATGCAAGAGACTTGGGTTTAAATGTTGTCAGATTCGATGGGGATTCTACCCAAGAAGAGAGGATAGCCGTATTCTCCGGAAAGGCGGACATAATCTTAACAAATCCGGATATGGTTGACTACCATCTAAGGAATACTCCGGCCTTTCGAAAGTTCGCAAAAGAAGTCGTTTTCGTTGCAATTGACGAGCTACATGTCTATACTGGATTTTTCGGTTCCAACATGCATTACTTGATAAAAAGACTTTCAAGATTTTCAGATTTTCAGATTGCATGCGCATCTGCAACTTTGGCAAATGCCAAGGAGTTCGCAGAAGAACTTTTCGAAAGGGAGTTTGTCCACGTGCACGGGGAGCACAGAAGAGCTATCCTGAACTTTATAATGAGAGAGTGCGGGAATGTCTATTCTGCAATAAAGGAGCTAGTTTTGGCTTTCCCAAACAGAAAGATTCTGATCTTCGGAAATAGCTACAAGTTTGTAGAGACTGTAAATTGGATTCTAAGAAAGGCAAATGTAAAATCGGCCGTGCACAAGTCGGGGCTTACGAGAGATTTAAGGGATGAAATAGAGAGGGATTTCAGAGAGGGAAGGATAAAGGTTGTAGTCGCAACACCAACTCTGGAACTCGGCATAGATATCGGGGATGTAGACATAGTCATCTCAGAACTTGTTCCCTATTCTCAGTTCCTGCAAAGGGTCGGAAGATCCGGGAGGAGGGGACAGGAAAGCATCGGAATTCTTCTGCTCAGATCAGATGACCCAATATCGGCTTATTACAAAAGAAATCCGGAAGAATACTTCAAAAATCAGTCAAACGGCTATGTTGAGAAGAACAATGAAGAAGTTATGAAGTTCCAGTTCCTTTCGATGATAGCAGAGAAAACAACAAGGCCGGAAGAAGTAAACCCGGAGATACTAAAGATGCTCATCTCCGAAGGTTTAGTAAATTCTGGATCGGTCCTCAGCGTGACCGAGAAAGGCTACAGATACTTAGAGCAGTTTTCAATGCGTGGAATTGGAGAAAGGGTAAAAATAATTCATAACGGCAGAGAAATAGGCGAACGGGTACTGCCAATTGCAGTAAAAGAGCTGTTTCCTGGAGCCATAATAATACACAACGGTGCCAGATATAGATGTAAAAGGTTGGATCTAAAAGAGCTTGTAGCAGAAGTTGAATTGGCTGAAAGAGGGGAAGAGATAACAGATCCTTTATACGTTTCAATTCCAAAGATTGCCAGCATAGAAGATTCTATTAATGAACCCGTGAATGCTCACTACACAACACTCGAAATCTCGCTCTCGGTCTATGGGTATATCAAAAGAGATGTTTTCAGGGAAAAGAAGAATGTCTTCTATCTTGAGGAGCCCGTAGACTATTCTTTCAGAACAAAGGGCTTTATTTTCTCCTGTCCTTTTCCGGAAGGCGAGGATTACGAGGATTTCTATGCAGGAAGCTTTCATGCTGTTGAGCACGTGCTTATAGAATCTAGCAATGCATTAACCGGAGGCGGAAGCAGAGAAATGGGCGGGATTTCGACTTCAGAGGGAGATATTTTTGTATACGATGGTGTAATCGGCGGTAGCGGTTTAAGCAAACTGCTTTTCAGAAGGCTTAAGAGGGCTTTTGAGATATCCCTGGAAGTCCTGAAAAACTGCAACTGCAACAGAAGCGACGGTTGTCCGAAATGTACCTACAGCTACCAGTGTGGAAACAACAATAAACCGCTGAACAAAAGAGGAGCAATAGATATTATAGAAAAGATTCTAAAAGGAGAGAGAAGGGATACCGACTGGAAGAAGTATTGTGAGAAAACAAAGTTCACCTATTTCCCCTGACCTCCCTCATGGAACTCCTTACCAACTGATAGATCCTGTCCAACTCTTCCTCTCTCCCCAAGGCCTTCATTATCCCGTAGCACAGCTTCAATATCGCTTCTCTGTGTTCCGTTTTCTGTCTAAATATCTGCACAGGAGAAATGTTCAGGTTGTCGTATTCCCTAAAATATTCGTTTTCTATACCAAGACTCTCGAAAAATTTCTTCACATGAAAGAGCAGAAGATGTATGTGTACAATTTCTTCTTTGCCAAACTGGCCAGACATGATCATTCTTCGATTTCACGTAAATAAAGATATCGATCGCAATTGTTGAGAAATTCGAAAGCGATTTATTTAATAACAAGGAGGGAAAAACGTGGAATTCATAACGCATCCCTTGATAAAGGACGGGACAATAGAAAGAAGGATTTACCAGCTAGCAATCGCAACTAATGCCTTGTTAAAGAATACACTCGTCGTCATTCCCACGGGACTGGGGAAAACAACAATAGCCGCACTTGTAATCGCTTCTAGATTGCTTAACGAGCAAGGAAGGGCGCTTTTCCTAGCCCCAACTAGACCTCTAGTTGAACAACATGCAAACTTCCTCAAAAAAACCCTGAAGATTGAGGAGGATAAAATAATTGCGATGAGCGGTGAGGACGAGCCTGAAAAGAGAGCAAAGATGTGGGAAAAAGCGAGGATTGTTGTTGCAACGCCGCAAGTTGTTGAAAACGACATAATAGCCGGCAGAGTTTCGCTTGATGATTTCGTTCTTCTAATATTCGATGAAGCCCATAGAGCCGTTGGAAACTACAGCTATGTATTTATCGCAAAGGAATACATGCAGAGGGCTAAAAAACCGCTAATCCTAGCCCTAACAGCTTCACCGGGAAGCGATCAGGAAAGGATAATGGAGATCATAAGAAACCTGTTCATTGAGGGAATAGAGCTGAGAACCGAACACGATGAAGATGTAAAGATGTATATAGGTGAGAAAGAAATAGAATGGATTAGAGTTGAAATTCCTAGGGAAATAGCGGCCGTAAGGGAGAAGCTGGAGACAAGCATAAAAATAAGATTAAAAAAACTGAAAGAGCTGGGCTTCGAAATCCCTGAAAAATCGACAAAAAGGGAGCTTCTCGAATTTCAACAGCTAATTCAGGAAGAGATCTCAAAAACGCAGAAGCCAGAACTTTTTGAGGCATTATCCATTCTTGCCGAGATACTAAAGCTGTCCCATGCTGTTGAACTAATAGAGACGCAGAGCGTGGAAAGCTTCAAAAGCTATGCTGGGAAAATACTGAAAGAAGCCTCTTCAAAGGGGGGTAGCAAAGCTTCGAAGAATATTTCCAACGATCCCAGCTTCAGGGAAGCCTTGATGCTAGCCTTAAGAATAACCAAGGAACATCCTAAGATTTTAAAGCTTAAAGAGATCGTTTCCGAACAGCTAAAGAGTAATCCAAATTCCAGAATCATCGTTTTCACGAACTACAGAGATTCTGCAGATTTTCTGGTTTCAGCACTCTCGGAAATAGCACCAACGTCGAAATTCATAGGCCAAGCTGATAGGGAAGATGAGAAGGGGATGAGGCAGAGGGAACAAATAGAGGTTTTGGAGAAGTTCAGAGAAGGAATCTACAAGATTTTGGTTGCCACCTCTGTCGGTGAGGAGGGTTTGGATATACCCTCAACAGATCTCGTTGTGTTTTACGAGGCAATTCCGTCGGAGATAAGGGCAATACAGAGAAAGGGTAGAACCGGGAGAGGGAGAAAGGGTAGAATCGTTGTGCTGATGGCAAGGGGAACAAGGGATGAGGTCTACTACTTCCTCAGCCTCAGAAAAGAGAGGGCGATGTACGACAAAGTCAAAGAAGTCAAAGCAATACTGGAAAAACAAAAAAGAGTTCCTGAACAGCTACAACTTGAATTAAAATCGGGTATCAAGATGCTAGTCGATTCCAGAGAAATTAGAAGTGAAGTCGTCAAACACCTCAGGAGCATGGGTGTAGCCATTGAGGTTAAGAATCTGGAAGTTGCGGACTATGTGCTGAGCGATAGAGTTGCTGTTGAGAGAAAAACTGTAGAGGATTTCAGCGATAGCATCATAGAAAACAGACTTTTCCAGCAAATGATAAAGCTTAAAGCATACCAAAGACCAATAGTGATCATAGAAGGAGATAACCTTTACCAGAGACTGCATCCAAACGCGATTCGCGGGGCGATGGCGACAATTGCCGTGGATTTTGGAATACCCATGATAAGGACAAAGGATGAAAAAGAGACCGCAGAAATACTTTTCGCGATTGCAAAAAGGGAACAGGAAGAAAGAAGGAGGGAAATAGTAGAACATCGAGATAAAACGAAGAGAAGCTTAAAAGAGGAACAGGAGTACGTTGTTTCCGCAATTTCAGGCGTAGGTGGAGTAATAGCCAAAAATCTGCTCGAGCATTTTCAAACGATAGAAAGAATAGCAACCGCGAGTGAGAAGGAGCTCATGGAAGTCCCAAAGGTTGGGGAAAAAACTGCAAAAAGGATCAAGCTTCTAATGACAACACCATACAGCGAGGCAGAGAAATATGAAATCGAAAACTTTTAAATCCTTCAGCTGACCTGCGAGAATGCTCTCTGGAATGTACTTCAAAGGTTTTTGGAGACTTTTTCGGCAAATCTGTTCTTTGCTATATTCACTTTTCTAAGGCAGTTTTGGCATTGGAGTAGTACTGCTTTATGCCCTTGTAGTTTCAACGTATTCGCATTTGGGGCACTTCAGTTTACAACCGAAAGCCTCGCCCTTCAGGG
>CAYXCK010000002.1:32272-47081 GCA_964463575.1 uncultured archaeon | reverse complement strand
CCAAGAACGTTCATTTTTCCATACGAACTTAAGCTTTTCCAAATCATATCTTGCCAATTCAGACAAACTTTTGATTCCAAACTTCTCCCTAAACTCCAAAACTTTTGGAACAACAGTTTTAAAATAATTTAGACCAATAGAAGTGAAACTTGCATCAACAACCATCAAAACAACATTCCCATCATACCTTTCAGTTCTTAAACACCTTTCTGCATAAAATCTAAGCCCGGGTACTAGTTTCATCCGTTCATCTAGTAGCTTTTTTATTTTTTGAAAAATTTCAAACCTCAGACTCTCCTTTTCATCACGACTCAGATCGCCCATCAGTCATCATCGGCAAAAAAATTAGTTATAGAGGATTAATAAGTTTTTTTGACACTTTCAATTGCTAAGCTATCCATCGCTAAAAATACTTGCCCAAAATCCCCTAAACTAAAACAAACAGCTCATTTTAAAAACTTTTAGCCAGCACTTCAGACTTGCGAAATGTTATTTTTGAGAACACTAAAAATCGGCTTAGCGAGGAGTGGCTTAGAGTAAGAATTAATACCTTTAACCTACTTTCGTCATGGATCTTGAGGACATAAAAGTCGCCATAGTAATAATCGAGGGAACAAACTGCGAAGAAGAAACTGCGCTTGCATTCAAAAAGCTCGGAGTACAGGCTGAAATAGTCCATCTAAAACAATTTTACAGCGATATGATAAAGTTTGAAGACCAGAGGAGTTTATTCGATTACAACTGTCTGGTCTTTCCAGGCGGTTTTTCAGCTGGGGACTATGTCAGAGCCGGAGCAATATTTTCAGCGAGAGTAAAAAGTGTACTGAGAAAAGATCTTGAAGAATTCATAAAATTTGGATATCCAATTTTAGGAATCTGCAACGGATTCCAAATTCTAGCAGAGCTCGGAGCGCTGCCCGGCTTTGATGAGGATAAACCAATTGCCGATAAGCCAGAAATGTGTCTTGCTATAAACGATTCCGGTCGATTTGAATGCAGACCTACTCTTTTGAAAGTTGAGAGCAGAAAATGCATATTTACAAGAGAAATCGATAAAGAGATCCTCCAGATCCCTGTGGCACATGCTGAAGGGAAAGTCGTGTTTCCCAAAGAAAGAGAGAACGAAATTCTTGAAAAACTGAAGGAGAACGAGCAGATAGTCTTCAGATACGTCGACGATAAGGGAAATTATGCTGGCTATCCTTGGAACCCGAACGGTAGTCTCTACAACATCGCAGGGATTTGTAATGTAACTCACACGGTTTTTGGCTTAATGCCACATCCTGAAAGAGTCTTCTTCGATTACAGAAATAGATCTTTCGGAGACGGATACTATATCTTCAGAAACTTGATCTCATACCTTGAGAAACTATGAAGATCAGAGTTGCGGACTACATGACAAGAAACGTCGTTACACTAAAGCCGGAAAATACTGTAGCAGATGCAATTGAACTGATAAAAAAGACTGGACACGACAGCTTCCCAGTAGTTGATTCGGAAATGAAAGTTGTGGGCTACGTTTCTGCCGTGGATATAGTGGGAGTTGATCCAAAGACAAAGATAAAAGATGTGATGTCCAGACAGCTATATGTTGCAAGAGAATTCATGGATTTAAGAGATGTTGCCAGGCTCATGTTCAGAACTGGACACTCAAAACTTCCTGTTGTAGATGAATCAAACAAACTCGTAGGCATAATTTCAAATGCTGACGTTATAAGAAGCCAGATAGAAAGAGTCGACCCTTCAAAGGTTGAAAAGCTAAAAAAGACTATAGAAAAGGTCCACGGAGTCAGAGTGGAAGTCCGGCGTGGAAAAGTTGAGGTTTCAAAACTCATTCCGACTCAAAGTAAGGTGTATGCAGATGAACTAAGAGGGAGAATCCATGAAATAAAAAGGGGTCTTGCTGAGCCCATAATAGTGATTAAAAAGGATTCCAGATTCCTGCTTGTCGACGGACACCATAGAGCTGTTGCTGCGATGAAGCTCGGAATAGAGGAACTCGATGCATATATAATATCCGTAAACGGAGATTTTGAACTCGGAATTGAAAAAATGGCAAAAAAGAGGGGGCTAAACTCGCTGAAGGATGTTGAGATAATAGAAGATGTTCCGCATCCGCTTGTTGAAATTACATTCAGAAACATGGGGTAGCGGTTATGATCATATGGACCGTCAATATAGATGCAAAAAAGAGTAGATCGATGGGTAGAAAAATACCGAAAAAATTTGCAGTTCCAAACGTTCGCTTTCAAGAACTCGTACAGGCTTGCCAAGAGCTAGGCCTGGATTTTTTGGCGGAGAACAAAAAATACCCAAGATGCTGGTGGGAGGAGGGAGGAAGGGTTGTAATAAAAAACGGAAATAGAAAGCTAATGATTGAAGTTGCAAAAAAGATTGCTGAAATAAGAGAGAGAAAGAAGAAGAAATGATCAGCTTTCTCTTATCAGGAGATAACCCAGAAATTGCTATTGCAGAAATTTTAAGCTTAGCAGAGGCTTACGGAAGACTAAAGGGTTACTGGACAGATGAAAGAATTTTGACAATAGACTTCGAAGGCGAAGAATTTTTTCACCGAGTTGCATTTTCGCACGAAGCAATAGAATTGCATAGAATTTGTAAACCATCCGAACTGGAAAATATTTTCTCCGATCTCAAAGTAAACGGAAGTTTCTGCATTAGAGTTAGCGGGATCGGTTTAAAAAGCAACAGTAACCTTGAAAAGAGGCTCGGAGCCATCCTCTTGAAAAAGGGAGGTCATGTCAATCTGAAAAACCCCGATACTCTAGTGAGGGTGTATCTGACAAAAAAGAATTGTTATGTCGGATTTCTTAAGTTCAAACAAGATAAAAAACAGTTCCTGCAAAGAAGACCTGATAAAAGGCCATTCTTCATGCCGGTCGTTATTCTACCAAAACTAGCAAAAGCACTGGTAAACCTAACATCAGTTAAGAAGGGTAAGATACTGGACCCAATGTGTGGAACCGGATCGTTTCTAATTGAGGCTGGTTTGATGGGGCTCGAAATCTACGGCATGGATTACTACGAAGATATCGCAAAGGGTTGCAAAGAAAATCTCAATTTCATGAAACTACATGGCGAAGTTCTGCGTGGAGATGCGAGAGAAATGCCATTTAAAGACAATTCATTTGACGGGGTTGTTACCGATTATCCGTATTTCAGGGCAACAAGAAAATCTAGAAATGAAGACCTCTACGAGAAGAGTTTGTTAGAGATAAAAAGGATCCTGAAAAAAGGTTGCAGAGCTGTGATTGTAACGAACATTGAATTAAAAGACCTTCCAATGGAAGTCGTCTACAGACTTAGCCAGAGAGTTCACGGATCTCTCACAAGAAAGATTTATGTACTAAGAAAAACTTAAATGAGAAGATTCTTTATTAAATCAACTAAATGTGGATTGCTCTTCAGCAGCTCAACGATTATTGCCTGGACACTCATTTCCTTTATATTTCTTCCCGATATGCTCTTCGCAAGACTGTTGAGAGTTTGATCATCGAGCTTGAGGAAGAATTCCTGAAGTTTCTTGTTTCTTCTGAGTTTCCAGCCAAAATCGGATTTCCAGAGCTCGTCGTACTTTCTCAGAAATCCTGCAGAAAAATCGTTCTTCTTCACAGCCTCATATGCAACCTTCCCTGCATAGTATCCGGCGCACAGCGCATTCGCAATTCCTCCACCTGTTATTGGATCGGAATGGTAAGCCGCATCCCCAGCAAGCATGATGTTGTCGGAAACAGCGGTCTCTATCTCCCCATAAACAGGAACGGCCCCGCATACGAGTTCAACTATTTTCCCCTTAACTCCAAATTTTTCTATGAATTTATCAAGATAGCACTTTGCATTTGCCTTAGCCTTAGAAGGAAGAACTCCTATCCCCACATTGGCACACCCATTTCCTTTAGGGAATATCCAGGCGTAACCGCCAGGAGCTAGCTCATTTCCCAGATAAAAGTAAGTGTAATTTTCATCGATTTCAACGTTGGACATTAGATACTGAGCACAGCTTTCAATCTCGCTCTTTCTGAGTGTCCTAATTATCCCAGCCATCCTCCCGACTTTGCTTTCAACACCATCTGCCCCGATCAGTATTTTTGTCTCAACTTCCCACTCCTCACCCATTCTTCTCATTTTCACCTTCAGCCTTCCATCTCTCCTCTCAAACGAGATAAAGGCTGTTTTTACAGTCACCTCAGCCCCAGCTTTTGCTGCAAGTCTCGCAAGATGTCGATCGAATATCTTCCTCTCCAAGACAAAACCAACTTCATTCCCAGCCATTTCCTCGGCCATCGTTATCTCAGTACCGTCAGGAGCATATATCTTGGCCCCAATAACCTCAGCGGCGATCCATTTTCTGTCTATTTCGACAAACCTTTTCAATCCCTGCTTGCTTATACCTTCTGCACATCTTACAGGTGTGCCTATCTCCTGTCTTTTCTCGATTAGCAGAACTTTCAACCCGTTTTCAGCACAAGTTTTCGCGGCCATGCTTCCTGCCGGCCCTGCACCGACGACGACAACATCGAACATATTCACACCTCCACCAAGCTTAAGGCCCCCATAGGGCAGACCTTAACACAAATCGAACAACCGTTACAGTTTTCATTTATCTCAAGGTACGTTTCAACAAGTTCCAGCGCAAAGAAATCGCAAACAGCGACGCAGGCACCGCAGTAGGCACATTTTCCTCTATTAACCACTGCCCTCCTTGCCATGTCTCCCTGTCTCTGAAATGAATTTATCCTTTTTCCTCAAGATCTGTTCAAACATGATTGCTACCAAAAGGCCAGCGATAAAGCCATTACCAATTACAGGTTCCAAGACGTCTGGAATATTCTCAAAAACCCATTTTGGTGCAAAGGTGATTGAAAAACACACTAAAATGGATATCAAAATTGTTAAAAAAGAGCCAAATCCTTCTATTTTTAAGGATTTCAATGCAAAAATGCACTGATAGCAGAGCACATATATGAAAACACTAGCGATCACAGTTTTTGGAATCATAGCAAAGCAATGGATCAAAATCGGAAAAAAAGAAAAAAGAATAAGCATAAAAGCCACGGGAAGCAATGTGAACCTTGAAGCACTCCTCGTACTCGCTATTATGCCCGGACTCATTGCGTAGTTTACAGTGCCAACGACGCTGAGAATTCCCGACAAAAAGTTTGAAAGCCCAGTAATCGAAACACCTTTTGAAATCCTTTCGTCTATCTTTTCTGCTTCAATCATTTTCGCCACTGAATAGATAGAGCTAACGTCATTGACAATTAAGGCTAAATAGAAAAATAAAAAAGAGAAGAAAACTTCAAACCTGAATGAGAAGTGGAACTGAAATTCCGCAAAATAGGGTTCGATAATTTCAAGACTTCTCGGAAAAATCAATAGATAGATAACTGTTCCAAAAAATAGAGCTACCAAAAGCAGATTCGAAGCCCAAAAACCTCTCAATAACTTCGTCAGAATTAAAAGGGAGGAGACAAAAATAATTGAAAACGCCACATTAAAGGTTAAATCGCCTTCTGAAGTGATTAAATCCAATACCAAGGGCAAAAGAGTGACGATTATAAACAGGAAAACCAAAGCGACTATTTTTTGCGTAAAAAGTTTCTGAAGCGAATATATCTTTCCTTTAGTTGCAAGAAAGAAGACAAAAAGCCCACAAATTGCCATCGAGGTATAGGATGCAAAATAATCGTTGATAGCATATATTCCGGCAATTAAAATAGCAGATGGACCGGATATCAATGGAAGTCTATGTCCGAACAAAATTTGAAACAGAATTGTCAATCCAGAGACAAAGAATACCTTCTGTACGTATATAGTCTTCTCAAAAGCATCGCTGAAATGAAAGTCCGATACAATTCTGCCGCCTATTATCAGAATTGGCGTAACCACCACCAGCCAGTAAAAACTGAGAGAGAGAAGTTCTGCAAATTTTGGAATTTCATCTAAACCATATTTTAAACTTTTCACAAATTTTTTCTCTACAAGGAATTTATTAAATTTTTCTGTTCAAAAAAGTACCTGCCAAAATCGAGTTTTTCCGGCTTCAAAGCTTTAATCCTCCATCTGCCGGTTCAAAGGCTAAGCTACATCAAGCAAATTAATCCATTTATTCAGGCCTAAGCTTTTCCACCCACACCTAAAATGAGAGTTTTTCAGTTATAAAAAGGCAAGCATTCACCCTGAAAAAATAGAAAAATAGTTAAAGGTTCATGATTAGAGATTGCATGGACTTCGAGTTCATTAAAGAGCAAGAAGATATTAAAAAGGCTGCAAGAGAGTTTGCGACAAAGGAGTTCATAAAGGAAAAAGCAGAAGAGTACGACAAAAAGGAAGAGTTTCCTTTTGATATCTGGAAAAAAGCCTGCGAGCTCGGTTTTATAGGGATACATTTCCCAGAGGAATACGGTGGAGCTGGAATGGGATGCCTAGAGAACATACTGGTTGCCGAAGAATTCTGCAGGGCTGACAGCACAATTGGAAGCGCCATAATTCTGTCAGATTTCTCATCGGAACTGATACTCCTTTATGGCAGCGAAGAACAAAAAAATGAGGTCTTGCCAAAGGTTGCAAAAGGCAAAGCTATAACCGCGGGATGCTACACAGAACCCGAAGCTGGGAGTGACCTGACTGCAATAAGAACAAAAGCGATAAAAGACGGCAATGAGTGGGTTATAAACGGATCAAAGACTTTTATAACAAATGCTCCCATCGCTGACTACTTTATAGTTTTGGCCATAACCGAGGAAACCCAGCCAAGATATAGAGGTTTTACGACCTTTCTGTTAAACAAGAAAATGGATGGAATTAAAATAACCCCAATAAAGGGTAAAATGGGCATAAGAGCTTCTCCAACTGGCGAGGTATCGTTTAAAGATGTGAGGGTAGACGACTCTGCAATAATTGGACAATTGAACAGAGGCTTTTACCAAGTACTGGAATTCTTCAACGAGAGCAGAATAGAAATTGCAGCACAGGCACTTGGTATAGCTCAGGGAGCTTTTGACAGAACCATAAACTACATGAAGCAGAGAAAACAGTTTGGACAACCTATAGGTGCTTTTCAGGCTCTACAGCACAGAATTGCTGATCTAAAAGCCCAGATCGAGGCTGTAAGGCTTCTTGTTTACAGAGCTGCCTGGAACTGGGATCGAAAAAAGGTTGATCCCGCGGTAACTTCGATGGCAAAATATCTGGCAGGAAAGCTCGCTGTAAAAGTTTGCGATGAAGCGGTACAGATGCATGGCGGCTATGGCTACATCGCAGAATATGAGGTGGAAAGATTCCTCCGAGATGCTAAAATCACGGAAATTTATGAGGGTACAAAGGAGATACAGCTGAACACAATTTCAAGGGAGATTTTCGGGAAGATGAGATAGTTTTATATATTTTTTTGAGTATCATTTTTGTGGCAAAGAAGCTGATAATTGCTATAGACCGAGATGATGATCTCGGACAAAAGACCGGTATAGTTTCTCCTGTTGTCGGAAAGGAGAACGTCCTTCAGGCCGCCATAAGGCTTATACTTGCAGATCCGGAAGACTCTGACGCAAATGCCATCTTTTCGGCAATAAAGATTCACGACGAACTAGTCGAGAAAGGAGAGGAGTGTGAGGTAGTCATAATCGCCGGAGACAAAAATGTCGGGAAAGTTTCAGATAAAAAAATAGCTGAGCAGCTCGATGCAATACAGATGAAGTTCAACCCTAGTAGCGTGATAGTCGTAACGGATGGTTCAGAGGATGAGTTTGTCCTGCCCCTCATTTACTCAAGATTTAAGGTGGACATGCTCCACAGAGTCGTTGTGAAACAGAGCAAAACACTTGAAAGCGCCTATTTCATGCTGAGAAGAATATTCAACGAACCGAAAGTTGCAAGAGTTACCTTGGCCCCAATTGGAGTAATTTTTCTGGTTTACTCATTCTTCCTACTTCTACAGCATCCAGAATGGGGAGTTGGTGGAATAATTCTCTTCCTAGGCTTTTACTTTTTAATAAAAGCCTACGGACTGGATAAGCTGATTCTGGATTTCATGAACACGGTGAAGAAGAGTGCAAGCGAGGGGAGGCTTTCCTTTATATTTTATCTTGGATCAGGAATACTGCTGCTTATAGGGATTTCAACGGGATTTAATGCGTCAATCGCTTATACTGTACCCCATCTGGCGTTTGCAAACTTTGTTTTTTACAGTGTAGGTTGGATAACGCTTTCAGTTGTATCCATAACAATTGCAAGAGCTATTGACGCTTTCAGTGAGGGCAAAAGGGTAGGGAGATATTTTACTTCGGCCTTTATTGTCATCTCAATCGGTTTAATAATCTGGGGAGCGAGCGGATATCTGATAAGCCCAGAAGTCAGAGATTCCGTTTACAGATTTGCTGCGGTTGTTTTCGCCGCTCTGTTTATCTCTGCAGTAGGACTGCTATTTACAAGGAAATGACCATCTCATAGAGTCTCCTGAGTTTTTCCTTTCCTCTTCCGAGTTTTCTGTTAGCAAAATCAACCAGTATTCTGAGATAATCCTCAGAAACTATCATCTTTCCTGCCAAAGCAACTGGAAGCTCTATTCTTTCAAAAGAGGCGATTTCCACAACTAAGTTCTCCACAGATATCAGGCCGCTCCTTCTAAATCCGGCATTGTTAGAAATTTCAAGCAACTTCTTGGCAGAATTCCAATCCCTACACGCTACGTGAATTATCGGCGGACTCTGGATAAACCAAGTTTGTCTTTTCGATTTCATTATCGCAGATACAACCTCTTCAAAGCTTACCAAACTGTGCCACTTTCCAAGAAATTCTGAATTCAGTTTTTTCCCAAAGTCATCCAAATCCAGTACTGCAATTCTTCCACTACAACTAGAAAGAGTGACATAGTCTTCCAGAGAGTTTATTTTGTTCAAAAGTGGAATCAAATCCTCGTCTATCTCTCCTTTTTTAAGGAAATCAATGTATGAATCCAGCTTTCTGTTTCTGTAATCCTCCCAGTTATTTCTTCCCAACCGTTGAAACATAAGCCAAAAATGCGTCCAGCTGAATTCTCTCGTTCGCTCCTTCGGTTAATCTGAAATCTATTTCTCCTAGCTTGTCTATTAAGACAACCTTCAGCTTCTCGTTAATATTTGAGGACAGTATTTCCCTGAAAAACTGAGAAATAACATCCTCTCCGCTCATTCCATATTCGATCATTAGCCTTGATAGCTTTTCTCTTGCTTCTAAGAAATTTCCATTAAGGGCTGTTTCTATTATCTCCGAAATTTCCTTTGGCTGTGCAGTTGCGCTGACTTGGTAAATTTTCTCCGCATCTATAAGCTCACCTACAGCCGCTGCAGCCTGAAGAATGTTTATAGCCTTCCTAAAATCGCCCGCCGAGATATATAGAATTACCTCAAGCCCATCGTCGGTTATCTTAACATCTTCCTTTTCGCATATCTCCAAAAGTCTTTTTCTCATCGCCTCTTTTGGAACGGGCTTGAATCTGAAAAGAGCACACCTGCTTTGAATCGGCTCTATTATTCTGCTTACATAGTTACAACTGAGTATAAACCTGCAACTTTTGGAAAACATCTCCATCGTCCTTCTTAATGCAGCCTGAGCATCTGCCGTCAGCGCATCCGCCTCATCCAGAAAAATGATCTTAAAAGGGGCAGAGATCGGAGTGGTTCTTGCAAATTCCTTTATTTTGTGTCTAACAACATCTATACCTCTCTCATCGCTCGCGTTCATTTCTATAAAGTTCTCTCTCCAGACTTCACCAAATAAGTCCCGAGTAAGAGCTATAGCGGTCGCTGTTTTTCCAGTTCCGGGTGGGCCAGAGAAAAGCATATGTGGGATATTCTTCTTCTCAACGTAACCTTTAAGCCTCCTTACTATTGCATCTTGGCCTACAACTTCGTCGAGCGTTTTTGGCCTATATTTCTCGACCCAAATTTCAAATTCTTCCATCGATTTTCAAAAGTACTTTGGGTTAAAAATTATATCGTACAAGCGAAAATGTTAAATTTCTTCCTGAAAGCGGAACTTATGGCAAGAAAAAAGAAGGTCAAACAGGCAGCGAAATTCAGGGCCGGATTTGGTTTGAGCGTTAGGAGGAAGTGGCTTGAAATAGACATTCCGCAAAGGAAAAAGTATTTCTGTAAAAGGTGTGGAAAGAAAGCTGTTAAGAGAATAGGTACTGGAATATGGCAATGCAATAGCTGTGGCTACAAGTTTGCTGGGGGTTGCTACCTGCCATCCACAACTGCCGTGAAAATAATGGAGAAGGAGATATGAGCTATATATGCATGATCTGCGGTGCTGAAGTGGATATAGATCCAGAAAGCAGCAGAGTACAGTGCACCATGTGCGGAAACAGAATACTGAGAAAGCCCAGACCGCCGGCAAAGAAAAAGAGGGTCCCGGCGATATAGCGTGAGGTTCAACTGTAGAGTTATAAATCCTGGATTTGCTAGAGGAGAAGCTCTTGTTTCGCGCTCGCCAGTCTCTTTTCTGGGCGACATAAATGATGACGGTATTTTTACTGTAGGAGAGCTAAGAGGTTTTTGCGTTGCGGGAAAGATTCTAATTTTTCCTTTTGGTAGAGGTTCTACTGTAGGCAGCTATGTCTTGCTAAAACTCAAAAAAAGAGGTCTCGCCCCGCTTGCAATAATTAATAAAGAGAGCGAACCAATAATTGCAATTGGAGCAATAATTGCCGACATTCCGCTTGTAGACTCCGTTGAGGAAGAGTTCTTCTCTATTGTGAAATCCGGCGATAATGTTTACGTGAATGCTGTTGAAGGTTACGTCGAACTATACCAATTGTGATATGAGAGCTGTTCTGATTTTCAGCGGTGGAATCGACAGCTCAACCCTGCTCTACTATCTTCTAAAGAATGGTTATTCGATCCATGCGCTAACCTTCATCTACGGCCAACGGCATGTAAAAGAAGTTGATTTTGCAAAGAAAGTTGCCAAAAAAGCGTCTGAAATTGGCTTTCTCGAGCATAGAATTGTCGATATAACCTCGATTTACGATTTAATATCCAAAGGAGCGATAACCGGAAATGAAGAAATTCCAGAAGGTTACTACACGGAAGAAAGTCAGAGAATAACGGTTGTTCCGAACAGGAACATGATTTTCCTTTCAATTGCAGTAGGATACGCTGTAAAAATAGGGGCAAAAGAAGTTTACTATGCAGCCCACAGAAGTGACCAAATTTATCCTGATTGCAGAAAGGAGTTCGTGAAAGCTATGGATTCCGCTATTTATTTGGCAAACATCTACAACCCTGTCGAACTAAAAGCACCATTTGTAGACATGACAAAAGCCGAGATTGTCGCCTTAGGTTTAAAGCTCGGAGTTCCCTATGAGCTGACCTGGAGCTGTTATGCGGGTAGAGAGAGACCGTGCCTCAAATGCGGAACCTGCGTTGAGAGGATAGAAGCTTTTCTGCTCAATAACTCAAAGGATCCTCTCTTGACTGAAGATGAATGGAAAATTGCAGCCGAAAATTTAGCAAAATACTCCTCGGCTAAAGCCGAGAGAGGCAGAATCTAGTCAATAGGGGGTAGCTAGGCTCTCCTCATCCTTGTAAACTCTCTCATCTATAACCATCTCGCCCTCTACGAGAGGTTTAGGATCTCTAACAGCCTCTATTCTGAAAAGCGAGGACGTGTACCAGTCGTAATCTGTTCTTACCTTGAGCTTTTTGTATATAGGAAGCTTATCTTCAAATGAGGAATAACTTTTTTCAGTTGCAGGATACAAGTTGAACTTTCTTTTTACGTCGGTTATCACAAATCCCATTTCAAGAATCATCCTCTCAATTTCATACCATTTCTTTCTAGAGGCCTCCAACGTTGTCAGACCAAAATAACCAGAACAACCAGCCCCTTTCAAAGTTGAAGCTCCTCTAGAGAGAAATAGTTTTATTCCATCAAGGGTCTCAACAGGATCGGTCACAAAAACGTCGAATTTTTTTCTAAATTCATCCGGAAACATCTTCTGAACATCATATATATATGCGGAGACGTTCAGACCGTGTTTCTTAGAAACCTTGTTTATAAATTCGACAAGCCTTTCATCTACATCTACTACGATTACCTCCTTCGGCAAACCCGTTAAAGATGCTGCTATACTGAAAAGATCATCATCCCCAACAACAAAAAACCTTCCATAAATATCCCCGCGCTCGTGAATAAACTCAAGACGCCTTATCACACCATCCTCGCTTATGAAGCCTTGATCGAACTTTTCGATGGCGGGTGGTCTGTTTTTGCATATTTCCTTATATTTCAAAAGAATTTTCGAGTAAAAGTCAGTTAAAATATAACCGGTTCCATTGCAGTTGACGCATTTCGCATTTATTGGAAAAAAGCGTGAAATATCTCTTCCTTTTTCCGTTATCCTTAGTCTACCATTAAAAAACTCAATAAGTCCAGATTTTAGAAGATTATCCATCGCATCGAGAAATTCGTTTAAAGAAGCGTCTTGATAATCTATAACTTCATAAACACTCCTCTCACCTTCCAAAAGACTCTGCAGAATCTGAATTTCGATTCTGTTCATTTTTATCCCCTATCGAGTATAATATGCCTATAAGACTTCGGTTTAAACTTCTCTAGAAATAGCTTAAAAGCTTTTTCGGCTTTGGATTCATCACCACATGTGAAAATATCGAGGTTCACAAGCTCGTATTCCGGCCAAGTGTGAATTGAAACATGACTCTCCGAAATCAAAACAACTCCTGTAACTCCGTGAGGATTAAACTGCTTGTAAATACTCCCTACCTTGTTCAGACTGGCTTTATCCACCACCTCCTCCAAGATCTCTCTGACCTTTTCCTCTCTCGCGATCAGCTCTGGATTTACACCATAAAGTTCCGCGATAATATGTTTGCCGACTATCATATTCATCACCTTCCATCATCCTCACCTCCTCTCCAATTAATGGCGAAATTTCAGTGGTCAGAGAGTTTTCTTTGTGAAGGACAAGAAACATCTAATTTGGCTTGATTTTTAAATTTTTCGCTAAATTCAAACA
The DNA here is from genome assembly GCA_964463575.1 of uncultured archaeon. Classification (GTDB taxonomy): domain Archaea; phylum Halobacteriota; class Archaeoglobi; order Archaeoglobales; family Archaeoglobaceae; genus WYZ-LMO2. The sequence goes on along the minus strand of CAYXCK010000002.1, from coordinate 34,045 downwards.
GAGATCTAGACTCAGAATTTAATCCAAAAAGCAAAAAATATGCTGAACTTGAAAAAAACAGTATTTTACTGGTAGTTTTGAGACATGTGGAATTTTTTATCTCTGTTTCTGGTCAAAGGGAGAGAAAACTAATATCTTTAGTAAAAATAATTTCAGTAACTTCTCGAAGCAACAGCAAGAGTTCCTTTTCCGCCGCAAACAATGCATTCTCCTTCCATTTCAAAGTTAAGGAAATTTGGCAATTCTTTAAGCCATCCAAGTAACTTTCCACCTCTATTCTCGACCTGTTCCCCACAACTTTTTTCTTTGCAGAGATATAGCAAAACGACCGAACTTTTAGCATATTCTTCGATTTCAGAAAGGGACTTCGCAAACTTTAGTTTCTTCTTAATAAACTCCACCGCTCTATTCCTGAGCCTATTTCTCATTTCTTCCCCCCAGCTACGAATTCTTTCTTCGCTTATTTCTTCCAAAGGAACCGAAAACTTCTTTCTTTCATCTCTGAAAGAGACAACTATATTCCTATTTTCAGCTTCTTTTGGACCGATTTCAAACCTTATCGGGACTCCTTTAAGCTCCCATTTGTAATATTTAGCACCAGGTCTCTCCTCCCCTAGATCAAGTACGTATCTAAATCTCTTTATCCTTTCGACAACTTCTTTACAAAAATCCAAAACCTCCTTTTCTTTATCCTTATACAAAACCGGTATCAAAACTATCTGAATTGGAGCGACATCAAATGGTAAAACGAGTCCCAAATCGTCTCCGTGAATGGCTATAAGGGCCGCTATACATCTTTCCGAAATTCCATAGCACGTCTGATGAACGTAGTAGTGATTTCCATCGAATCCTTCATATTTTATATCAAAAGTCCTTGCAAAATTTTCTCCGAGATTGTGAACAGTTCCTATTTGCAAACTGCGGCCATCGGGCATTATAGTATCGAAGGCAATAGTGTAAACGGCTCCAGGAAATTTGTCCCAGTCTGGGCGATGCATTACGAAATAGGGTACTGCAATGAAATCATAGAATTCCTTATAATATCCTATCGCTTTTTCAACCTGTTCCTCAGCCTCTTTTTGATTTCTATGCGCTGTGTGGGCCTCTTTGAATGAAGTTATCTCCCTAAGCCTTATAAGCGGCCTTGTATGCTTTGTTTCGTATCTAAAAACATTTACTATCTGGTAAACTCTTAAAGGCAAGTCGGCATGAGTTCTTATCCAAAGCTTGAACATGGGATACATCGCAGTTTCGCTTGTTGGACGCAAAGCAAGTTTCACGTCAAGCGGATCTAATCCACCATGCGTTATCCAATAAACTTCTCCTTCAAAACCTTTTATATGCTCGCTTTCCTTACCTAGCTCAGTTTCTGGAATTAAAGCAGGGAAGTAAACTTCGTTGTGATCTCTGTCCATTATTTCCCTTAATTTTCCATAAACTAACTGTCTTAGCTTAAAACCAAACGGAAGCCAAACATAAAGACCCTTAACTGGATATCGAATATCCAATATTTCTGCAGCTTGAATTAGCTCGTGAAACCATTCCGAGAAGTTCTCTCTAGCTGGCAAAGCCATCGGCTTAACTTCGCCTGCGCTATTTATTTTTTGTTACTTTTTGTTTATAATTAAAAACCTCAACTTTCAGTGGGGGATGAGAGAAGCCTAAATAAAAGTAGTAATTCAAGAATATGCAGGCTAAACCTCGCTTTTTAAAAATAATTCATTTAAATGGGTATGCTTAAATTCAAAAATTAATCTCTGCAAACTTGGGTAA
>CAYXCK010000002.1:21642-32172 GCA_964463575.1 uncultured archaeon | reverse complement strand
TTCATTTAAATGGGTATGCTTAAATTCAAAAATTAATCTCTGCAAACTTGGGTAAGCTTCCGCTTCGAAAAGCGACTTTTCAGTTATAAAAAATGAAACTCATTCTGAATACGAAGTTGCAACCAAAACTCACCCTTTAGGGCGAAGAGAGGGTTGATTTCAGAGTGAGCAATTCTAAGAAAATTTTTAAATAACCAGAAACTCAGAAAATTTGGGGGCCGTGGGGTAGCCTGGTTATCCTCTCGGCCTGGGGCGCCGGTGACCCGAGTTCAAATCTCGGCGGCCCCACTTTCGAATTCCAGAAAGAGTTTTAAAATCGGGCAATAACGAGTTTCATGAAGTTTGATAAATCTAGAGAGCTATACAGGGAGGCAATAGAACTAATGCCGGGAGGAGTTAGCAGCCCAGTAAGGGCCTTTAAGCCACACCCATTTTTTGTCTCCAAAGCAAGAGGATCTAAAATCTACGATGTAGACGGAAACGAGTTTATCGACTACTGCATGGCCTACGGAGCTCTTATCCTCGGTCATGCAAACGAAGAAGTAAAGAACGCTATAAAAGAAAAGCTCGAAGATGGATGGCTCTATGGGACTCCAATTGAGCTCGAAGTGAAATATGCAAAGTTGATCAGAAAGTACTATCCCTCGATTGAAATGTTACGCTTTGTAAACACGGGAAGCGAAGCTACTATGTCGGCTTTGAGAGTTGCCAGAGGTTTCACTGGTAGAGAAAAGATAGTGAAAATAGAAGGTAGTTTTCACGGATCCCATGAAGCCGTTCTAGTAAAAGCCGGAAGCGGCGCTACAACCTTTGGAGTTCCGAATTCGGCAGGAGTTCCAAAAGATTTCGTAAAGAACACACTGCAGGTTCCTTTTAATGATGTTCAGGCCCTTTCTTACGTTCTAGAGAAGAACAAAGATGTTGCAGCGGTGATAATGGAACCTGTAATGGGAAATTCATCGCTTGTTTTGCCAGAAGGGGATTACCTAAAAGAAGTTAGAAAAATTACATCGGAAAATGATGTTTTACTGATCTTCGACGAGATTATTACGGGTTTTCGGCTTGCAATGGGAGGCGCGCAAGAATTCTACGGAGTCAAAGCAGATATAACCACCCTTGGAAAAATTGCTGGAGGAGGATTTCCAATCGGAATCTACGGAGGTAGAAAGGAAATAATGGAAAAGGTTGCACCATCCGGAGACGTATACCAGGCAGGAACTTTCAGTGGAAACCCCATAAGTCTCCTTGCAGGCTATACAACTGTGAAAACTATCGAAAAATACAACGCGATTGAGAGAACTTCGAGAAAAACTAAAAACCTCTGCGAAGCAATAGCTGACGACCTAAAAAATGCCGAACTAGCCTTTATAGCTTCCATGTTTTGTATTTACTTTGGAAAAACTCCCAAAAATTACTCGGAAGCTCTAAAGTTAGATAAAGATTCCTATATGAAGTTCTTCTGGAAACTTCTTCAAAAAGGAGTATTCTTCCCGCCTTCTCAATTCGAAGTTTGCTTTATGAGCTTTGCACACAGCGATGAAGATATAGAAAAAACTGCAAATGCAATAAGAGAGGCCTATGAAAATTCGAGTGGGAACTAGGGGTAGCAAGTTAGCTTTGGCCCAAGCAAATAGAGTTGTCGAAAGGCTCACATCCGAAGGCTACGAAGTCGAAGTGAAAATCATAAAGACGACCGGAGATGTGATGAAAGATAGACCCTTGCATGAATTTAAGGGAATCGGAGCTTTTGTGAGGGCCATAGATACAGCTCTAGCAAGAGGGGACATAGATGTGGCTGTGCACAGTTACAAAGACGTTCCAAGCCTTAGGGTTGAGGGGACAAATATAGCCGCTGTTCTTAAAAGGGATAGCCCATGCGATGCCTTAGTTTCACGAGATGGTAAAAAATTGGAAGAACTCGAGCAAAAAGCAATAATAGGAACTTCTAGCCTGAGAAGGAGGGCTCAGTTTTCTAGGCTAAGACCAGATATTATCTTCGAAAATCTGCGTGGAAATCTCGATACCAGGATTAGAAAGTTGAAGGAAGGGCTTTACGATGCAATAATAGTTGCTGAAGCAGGAATTCAAAGACTAGGTTTAAAAATAAATTACCAAAGCTTTCCTCCAGATTTAATCGTTCCGCCTCCAAATCAAGGAATAATAGCAATTGCAACAAGATTGGGTGAAGAACATCTCGTTTCCTTCATGAACGATGAGAAGACTTGGATCGAAGCGCAGGTTGAAAGAGTGATAACAAGAGAGCTAGGATTTGGATGCGCTGTACCATTCGGTGTTTACGCAGAAGTTAGAGGAGATAAGATTAGAGTTATATGCGAAATTCTTGGAGAGAGATATACTAGAGTTGAAGAGAAAATTTCTTCTATTGAAGAAGCGGTTGAGATCGCGAGAGGAATCAAAGATGCCAGGTAAAGTTTTCATAGTTGGAGCTGGACCGGGAAAAAGAGATCTTCTAACTCTCAAGGCTCTGAAAGTAATAATGGAAGCTGACGTTATTCTTTACGATGATCTAATAGGAGAAGTATTAGACTTGCTCAAAGAAACAAAAGCTCAGCTCATAAGCGTTGGAAAAAGAAAGGGAGTTCACAAATTTGAGCAAGAAGAAATAAACAGAATGCTTTCGGAACTGGCAAAGAAGGGGAAAAAAGTAGTCCGATTAAAGGGAGGAGATCCCTTTGTTTTCGGGAGGGGAGGAGAAGAAATAGAATATCTAGCAAAGGAAGGTATAGAATTCGAATATGTCCCAGGAATAACTTCTGCAATAGCTGTTCCAGGGGCTGCAGGAATTCCAGTAACACATCGAAATTTCGATCCTGCAGTCGTTTTCATAACCGGACACGAAAGCAAAAGTAGGCTGAACTGGGAAGCTCTTGCAAAGCTAAATGCGACGATAGTTGTTCTCATGGGTCTGTCAAACATCGAGAACATTTGTAAAAATCTGCTTGAACATGGAAAAGATCCCGAGACACCAGTGGCTGTAATAGAGAAGGGATTTTCCCAAGAACAAAGAGTAATCGAAGGAAATCTTTCCAACATAGCTGAAAAAGTAAGAGAAAAGAAGGTTTCCCCACCAGCAGTTATAGTGATAGGAAAAGTCGTGGAAATTCGCGAAAGAGTGGAGAATTTTCTGAAGTGAGCTAATTAGCATTTAAAAGGAGATTTCGACATTAAAAGCCCTAAATCTTCCTTCATCTGCTGGTTCAAGGGCATAGATTCTGCAGGTTCATTACCGAGCTCATTTATGCAACCGCTAAGATCCGCGGGAATATCCACACTCAGCGGGCACCCTACTTTATTTTAAAAATAGAAAAATTAATTGCTCGACGACATTCTTCATGAACGAGAGAGAATTTGCTGATGAAGCCGTAAGAATTTGTGCCCTTATAATGGCCGAAAGCGCTAGAACGGCACCAAAGTCAAGAGGTATAGACGATCTCGAAATATTTTACATTGGAAAAGAAAGAATAGAAGAGATTGCTAAAAAAATGGAGGAATTTGCAAGCGAGGACAAAGATTTTTTGAGAGATGCAAACAGTATAAGAAAAGCTAAAGGAATACTAGTAATCGGAGTTAATGGAGGTAAACCAATAGGCGTTAACTGCGGGGCCTGTGGTTTTAAGAGTTGCGCCGAATTTGAGAAAGCAAAGAGAGAAGAGAGAAAATTTAGAGGTCCAAATTGCACCTTCAAGCTCATAGACCTCGGTATCGCTTTAGGAAGTGCGGCAAAAGTTTCCGCAATTCTGGGAGTCGATACTAGAATTATGTACAGAGCCGCAATAGCGATAAAACAACTGGGAATCGTGAAAAGCGACGTTTTGTTCGCAATTCCAATTGCTTCTGAAGGAAAGAACCCCTTTTTCGACCGTCAACGCTGAACTTCAACTATTTCTACACCATAACCAAGTTCTTTTATTTCATTTATTATTTTTTCAATCTTGTCTTCGGATAACTCGATTTCAGCCTCTTTTAAGCTTATGCCCCTGATAACTGCTCCATTTTCCTCAAAAACTGACTTAACAGCGCTTATGCAGGCCTTGCATTTAAGGCCACGAAGTGATAGCCTAATGATCACCAAAAAACTTTAGGCGTGTGTTTTTAAATCTTTTTAAAAACAAAACTTTTATAATTTTTATAATTCTAAGCATTACAACTGAAAGTCTCGCCCTTCAGGCAGGAGGAAGTCAGCTTTGTTTAAAATTTCTTGGCTTAACGCTTTGAAAAAGCCTTATCTATAAATTCTCTCTCCTTTTTCAAAATTTCAACTTTTTTTCCAAAATCAAGCTCCCCTATACCCAGATCATCCAGCTCTATAGTTAGATATCCATCATATCCCTTTTCTGAGAGTTCTTTCAATATCTGAAAGACCTTTTCACTCTTACTTGCCATTACATGCTTTCCATCACTTTCCGAACTCACATGGACATTCTTAATCCTTTCTAGGAGATTCAGAAAACTGTCATCATATTTCGAGTGCTTTATGTCATAAGTTACCCAAAGATCATAAGCCTTCGCAAAAAACTCGAGTTCCTCTGCAGTCTTGCACAAGTTGTTTATTTTTACCTCCGAATTTTCCAGTGAAAGGTTTACTCCCTTAATTTTTGAAAAATTCGATGAAATCCTTAGATATCTGTGAAGAGAATTGTAATCCGCCCAAACAGGTTCTCTTAGAGCGCTTCTTTTTCCTGCATGAATTGTTACAAGTTTTCCGCTTACCTTTTTGCAAAGAGAAATTGTGTATAGGGTTTCTTTCAAACTTAAATCCGAAACTTTTCCATTAACAGATACCGGATTTAAGTCAAAAACCGGTGCATGAAACAGCAACTCGAAATCGAGGAGGCTTTCTAGCTTTTCAGGATTTCTGTCAACCCAAAAGTAAGGAGTTTCGACCCAGAACTCGACTCCGTCGCATCCAGATAGCTCTACCGCCCTAGCTATCATGTCCGTTGAATATTCGTAGAGAAACATGCTCGAAAACAGTATCATATCTTTCTTTTCTTGTAATCCTCAAAAAGCTTCTCAATTCTCTCAACGGCTTTCTTTCTCATCTCTTCCAATTTGCTTTTGTAAACTTCTTCAAAATTCTGGCCAACGAACGCCACTTCGCTACCCTCTATAATATCCACCTCTTCTTTTCTTATCCTAGGGATTCCAAAGGAGTCAAATACCTCTCTTGCGACGTGGGACATTTCGCTACCTGTTATTACGGCTCTTATTTTTTTACTGCAAAGGAATTCGGCACCACTCTTACTGCCACCACTCGCATCCGCTATGTAGACTATATCTCCTTCGGCAATCTCCGCTTTTTCAAGTTCCTCCTTTGAGAATTTCTTTACAAACTTCACCTCCTTCCAACCGGAAATCTCAAGAAGCTTCATCTTTTTCAGAATTTCGAGTTTTTCTTTAAGCCTTGCAATCTCGGAATCTTTCTTCTTTATCTCAGCAATGAGTTCGACTATTCTAGACTCAAGGTTTTTAGCATAAATTTCCCTCCTTATTTTCTCCTTTTCCTCATCCGCCATTGCTACTATTTTCGCTCTCAACCTCTCTACCTCAGTCCTGAGTTCTTCTATCTGTTTTCTCAGCATTTCATTTTCCTCCTTCAGCTCCTTTATTTTTTTGTCCTTTTTTTCAAGTAACTCTAGGAAGTCCACTTCTTTTTCGTCTTTTCTTTCAACTTTTTCCACAACCTGTGGTTCAAATAGGCTTTTCAGCGTCATTCCTCTTATTATCTCGGCCTTGGCTCTTTCGACATCGAAACCTGCCGGCAATCTTTTTTCTATATTCCTGAACTTGCTTTCGTAATTCTTCAGCGCATCTATTGCTGAAGCCAATGCATCTCTCTCGTGATCGTTCAGGAAATCATATTTTGAAGTTAGATCTCTCTTTTTATCTAAGCTAAGGTCCTCTCTTGGAGCGTAAAGTACTGCATTGAAAGCCGCCTTAACTTTGTTCACAAACTCTGGAGGATTCTTTTTATCTGTTGCAATCAGAACCGGCTTTCCGTGAGACTTTATAAATTCTATAACATCCGAGAAGCTCCAGTCCTTTTGGCTTTTCACGCTTATTAAATTCCCGCTCAAATCTACTATCGCCACAGCAGTAGTAGTTCCGGGATCTATTCCGACTATAAGATACCTCATAGATTTTGAAACTGGAATAAGCTCGATCTTCTCTTTTTCAATTGACTCAACCTTCACCTGCACGTCCCTAGTTTTGAAGGGACTTATAGGGATCTCCTTTATTGGAGCGTTAACAATCAGTTCCCCTCTCGAAATACCACCGAAGCCTTTCTTAACGATCTCAGTATATTCAAATCCCGCCTGCTCAAGGGTTCTCTTTATTTCTCTGTAAACACTTCTAACTGCATCGTGGACTTTTCTGCCATATCTTTTCTGTCTCCATCCTCCTTTACCGAGTCTTCTGTTTCTTGAAACAATTATCCTAGTTTTATCCGTAAAGACTGATATCTCGTATCCAAAATCCAAGCTGGCAAGGTAAGCGCATGTTCTCGCTTCATCGAAGGGGTCCCTAGGATTCATTTTAATACCAAACCTTTTTGCAATTACTGGCAAAGGTCCGTCTACTGCAATCTGGATCAGCTTAACGTCTGAGTTTTTCAAAAAATTCACAATCTCTCTTTTATCTTCAAATAGCTCACTTATATTATCAACAGCTACTATGTCAGGTTTAAGTTCCTTTATCAATCTGAAAAGCTTAGGCTTCGAAACAGTCTTCTTGACGCCGCTATCCAGAACCACTACTGCGAATTTTCCCTTCCCGATCGCATCTATTCCCAGTATCACCAATTATTAACTCTAATGTCGAATTGATATCCCTTTCTATGCGATATGCTCTCCTGAAGTATTTAAGTATGTTGGATACATCCCTTCCCAGCGCATCATCCCAGCCTTTCTCACATACTTCCATACTCTGCGGAAAATCGATTATCCAAAAACTATCCCCCACAAGTATGTTGAACTCGCTGAGATCGCCATGCACAATGCCTCTCCTATAAAATTTGGCGATTTCCTCAATAATCATATCAAGAAGCTCCTCGGGATTTTCGACTCTAACCTTATATAGCTCCTTTGCATCTATTAGTTCCATCAGCACAGCATTTCCTTCATTAGCATAAGCTTCTGGAACTGCAAGACCCTGCAACTTTTTCAGAGCGCTAAATTCCTTTTTCGCAGATCTAACAGATAAGACAGAAAAGTTGAGATTTCCGTAATCTCTTTTTTCAACAACTTTCTTAAAGCTCTGATATCCGAGCTTGTGGAATTTTATTACTGCCTCTCCATCCTTAGAGAGACAGTTGTATATCAGGCTCTCTTTTCCTTCGCCCATTTTTTCCCCGAGTGCCTTGACATAACCATTTTCCACGAGTTTATGCAAAGAATACAAGCTAAGCCCGGTAAATGTCAAAGTTGCTCCTTCATATTCGGTATATTTGTTTATTACAATCTTTTCATCGCCGAGAGCTTTCAAAATTTTTTTTACTTTCTCCTCGTCCATCTTGGCGTAATCGCTTATAACAGTTACAGGTACGAATTTGTAGTTCCAAAGATTCTTGAAGATTGCATCGAGAATTTTCCAAGAATTTTTACCTAATCTTTTATAAGTTTCTGCTAGATCCATGAAAAAAGTAAAGTCGAGAGATTAAAATTTGATTACCAAAGGTTCAACGAAAAACATCAAAATAAAGTACCCGAGCATAATCACAAACCCCAAAGGTACGCCAATTTTTGCCCATTCGTTCATAGTTATTTTCATTCTTGCTGCAGAGACGATGTTTGGGATGTTCCCCGGAATTAACATTCCCCCGGAAACTATTAATGCCATAAGAGCACTCTTTATCTGGAAAATAGTAAGACTAGGTCCTATTTCGGCAGCTGTAAGGGTTGCATTGTCAAGAATCGCCGATATTATGTTCACCCAGTAAAGGATTTCTGGGGGAATTTTAGATATGTACCAAACTATAAGCGGCGTAAATCCACCGCCGAGGAGAACTAAAGCTGCTATGAAAACATAAACTCTAACAGCTCTGACAAAAACAGCTCTCAGAGTTTCTGTGTATTCCGGAAGAGTTAAATCCTCAACTTTTTGCTTTCCTACCCTTAAAGCGCCAAGAATCCCAAGCAGAATTACACCGGGAATTATGTAAATTCCAAGAAGATCTAATAGAAAGAAGAAACCAGCATGGTAAGGCTCGCCTGATAGCTTTTTAACCGCAATTGTTGAAAGCGGTTCTCCAACTGGTGTCAAGGCAGCTCCCATCCCCACCGCAAAACAGGCAATCACAATAAACTCTATCTTCTTTCTTCTCTCAATCGGCATTACTAGCGCAATCTCGGCAATCAGAACTGCACAGACAATAACGGATATTATGCTCGAGATTAGGCCAAAAAGAACTATGAAGATGAAGGCAAAAGCCATCATTCCGATTTTTTTCATGAGAGAAAGTAAAGCAGAGTAAATTGGCCTGTTATAGTAGTAAATTATCAGACCTACGAGTAATACAACTTGGAATATACCAATGGGTATTCCGAACACTTCAGCGATTCTTACTGGACTTTCCAGGGCCTCTATCACCAGCTCCGCACTCCAGAGTTTGCTAACGGTAACGGCAATAATACCCATAACTAGAAAGAAAGGTTCAAGATTTTCCTCGATCTTTTTAACTCTAAAAGGCAGGATAAGCACAAGGAACAGGATTATAAACAAAGCAATTGTCACAAAAGGATCCGGTTCGCCTATTTCTGAAATCTCTATAGCCATGGGGATGAGTTTACAGAGCAAATATAAACATTACGAAAAATTTTGCTAATACTTCCTTCCAATTACTATGTATCCCGTATGCCAAATATACGTTGAAGTCCTAGTACCGACTCTTTTTATGTCCAGATCGATTTTCAGAATTTCGAAAGCTTCGAGTTCCCTAAATTCGTTTTTCCTTAGCTCTTCATAAACGTTCCTTGCAGCTTCTATATATGGATTGTAAACGGCAATATATCCTCCCGTTTTAAGGATCTGCCTCGCTTTCGAAATGAACGGGATGTCGTCTTTCATGTCCAGAACGACTAAATCGAACTCGGCCTTAAATCCATCAGCCACAAACAGTGCATCGCCTATAATCTGATGGATATTCTTAAGCCCGGCCAGTTTGAAATTTCTTCTCGCAATCATTGCAAATTCCTTTCTTTTCTCAACGGTAACAACTTCGCCGAACTTGTTAAAATAGGCCAGATAAGCTGCAAGCATTCCACTTCCAGTTCCAGCATCGAATATCAACGAATCAGGAGAGAGAGATGTATAAGCCATTATCGCACCAATATCCTTTGGCATTATAGGTGTTGCCCCTCTTTTAAAGTGCTTAAAAAATTCGGACAGTTTGAATGGCATTATCTTAAACTCCACGCCTAGATGTGTTTTCACCGTGTCCCCTATCCTCTTATCTCTAAGTTCTTCGAGTTTTATAACTCCGTGGTGAGTATGAAGTTCGCCCTCAAATTTTTCAATTAAGTAACTCAACCTTCCTCTGTTAAGGACTACAGGTGGTTTCATTTCTGGAGCTTCATTATTGCCTCAGCTATGTCTCCGTTTGTCTCTATAAGAGCTTTTCTTGCAGTTTCCTCGTCTACTTTTGCTTGTTCCATTACCAGTTTTACGTCCTCCTCGCTTATCTGTGGAGCCAGCTTTATTACTTCATAGCTTCCAACTATCTGAAAGCTCTCAATTCCCTTTGCGGATATCTTTGTAACTGAGGGATTTTTGAAAATGATTTCTTCTGAACTCGTCTTTATTATAACTTCCTTTGCATCTATCTCCTCCATTTCTATTCCCATCTGCTTCATCATTTTCTTCATTTGCTTTGCGTTAATTGGAAACATAAGGCGATTCTGTCAAGGACATAAAATACTTTACTTTAACTTTCTTTAACTTTTCAGCAATGCAAGAAGATTTTTAAATTAAATTTAATTATTAAGAAATAATTTTTTAAAACTTGTAAAACCTTGAATTAAACGTGTGAAGAAATAGAGATTACAACTGAAAGCCTCACCCTTCAGGGAGATGATTGGAAAAGCTTATAAACCGTTCTAAAAAAGAACGAAGAGACTAGAGAAGCTTCTTTAACTTGCTTAAGCTCAAGAAGGAGAGGATGCTGCCACCCTTCATGAGTAGAGTCAGTCCGCCGGGATACAGGAAGAGAAGTGGAAAAAGAACTCCGTGGACAGTTTCGCTATATCCTTAATCCCTGCAGAAATCAAATCTTTAAGGCAGCATTGAGGAACTGGTTTATTTGCAACTGGAATTAGCTGCTTTGGACCGTGAAAGTTAAAGGTCGTAATCTTGTTCCCGCTCCGCCGTGTAGAAGGGCCCCACGCACAATAAAAAATAAAACAACTTTATATAAACTTTTATGTTTTGAGCTTTAATTTTAAGAAAAAAAGCAATAAAATTGATTACGACTTATTATTGCGATTGAAGTGTCTATACAAAAAATCTGTTAGA
>CAYXCK010000002.1:15330-21542 GCA_964463575.1 uncultured archaeon | reverse complement strand
AATTGATTACGACTTATTATTGCGATTGAAGTGTCTATACAAAAAATCTGTTAGAAAAAAGAAATATTAAGCTTCAAATTTTTCAATATAGCGCCGGGGCTGGGATTTGAACCCAGGAGTCCTTTCGGACACCGGCTCTCAAGGCCGGCGCAGTACCGCTCTGCAACCCCGGCTTAAATAATTCACTAGCTAAACTTATAAACATTTTCGAAATTTTTAGAAAAGAGATGGAGAATGTGATCAGGAAAATAGCAATTGAAATAGCTCTAAATGCAAAAAATAGAGAAGAAGCAATTGCAATCAAGAAGAGACTTACAAAGGATTACAAATTGCCAAAAGTTCCTTCAAACGTCGAAATTCTAAAGGAAGCGAAAGGTAGCGATTACTATAGAAAATTACGAGAAATTCTCAGACTTAAGCCTGTAAGGAGTCTCAGCGGAGTCGTCGTAATTGCTGTCATGAGTTCTCCAGCTGGATGTCCACATGGAAAATGCGTTCCATGCCCAGGGGGTGTTGAATTCAACAGCCCCCAGAGCTACACCGGCCTTGAACCGGCTGCTATGAGGGGAAAGCAGCATGAATACGATCCATTTAAGCAAGTCACTTCAAGGCTAGAAGAGCTGTATGAAATAGGGCACGATGTAGATAAAGCCGAGATAATAGTAATGGGCGGGACTTTCATCGCTAGAGATGAGGAATACAAAAAGAAGTTCATCCTTGGGATATACAATGCACTAAACTGCTTCAGGAGCAGAATGAAGATGGAAGACAATATTGAGAGAGCCAAAAGAAAAAATGAGAGGGCAAAAGTTAGATGTGTAGGCCTAACTTTTGAAACTCGCCCGGACTATGCAATGGAGGAGCATATAATTGAGATGCTACGCTATGGAGCTACTAGGGTAGAACTCGGCGTTCAGAGCATATACAACGATGTTCTGGAAAAGATAAAAAGGGGGCATGGGGTAGAGGAGACGATAAAGGCCACAAAGCTTTTGAAGGATTCTGCCTTCAAAGTCTGTTACCATATAATGCCAGGGTTACCCGGTTCGGACTTTGAAAGAGACATCAGAATGTTTAAGGAAATATTTGAGAGAGAAGAATTCAAACCTGACTACCTGAAGATATATCCAACTGTAATCGTAAGGGGAACAGAGTTGTACGAAATGTGGAAAAAGGGTGAATACAAACCCTACGAAACCGAAGAAGTCGTAGAGCTCATCGCAAAGGCAAAAAAATTCATCCCAGAATGGGTTAGGATTCAGAGGATACAAAGAGATATCCCGGTCCATGCAGCCATCGGCCTAAGAGTAGGAAATTTGCGACAGCTTGTGCAGAAGAGATTGAAAGAGCTCGGTTACAGCTGCAGATGTATAAGGTGCAGAGAGGTGGGCCACAAAGGAATTCCAGAAAAGGAGTACAAGAAAGCAGAATTGAAAATAACGAAATATAGAGCTTCAGAGGGAGAGGAAATTTTCATCAGCTACGAGATTCCAGAATACGATGCGCTGGTGGGATTTCTCAGATTAAGATTTCCAGCCGAGCCTTTCATTAAGGAGATCAGAGATTGCGCTCTAATAAGAGAAATCCATGTTTATGGGAAGTCCACCCCGCTCGGGGAAATTGAGGCATTCCAGCATCGCGGCTTTGGCGAGAGTATGCTAAAGGTTGCAGAGGAAATTGCAAAAGAGAAGTACGACGAAATTGCCGTAATAAGCGCAGTAGGTGTCCGAGAGTACTACAGAAAGTTCGGATATAGAAAGAGATTCGAATATATGGGCAAAAGACTCTGAGCTTCTAAAGTGCTGTTCCGCAAAGGCAGCTCCTAAAAGCAGTCTTTCAGTGGACTGGCACCCGAAGGGCTGGGTTTTCGTTATAACTCAATAACTTCTGCCTTGGGTTTTCTCCTTTTTAGCACAAAATCCTTGACAGCAACAATAATTTCACAATAAGGTGGACAATTCCTTGAAACATAAATTCTACAGAAAGATTTTCTGTTGCAGTCAATTACCCTGTAATTTTTAGTTTCTTTCTCAAAAAGAACTAAAGCTCTCGTATTTTTCAGCGAAACAGAGAGTTTCACTGCTTTTAAGTCTGAGATCATAATTGCAGATCTTTAGAAGTTATGATATAATTTTTCATCTTTTTTATAATTGCAATGTTGAAATTATTGGCCCAAAATTGCAAATTAAATTAGAAAAGGATAAATAAACAGAAAATTTTCCGATTATTGTGGTGGTAATAATGATATCGGCAAGGGACTTGTTCGAGGATGATATGCTAGACAAGAGAAGGTTTTTAAAAGTAATTTCCCGCAATGGGATAAGCGATATCCTCTTTGCCCTCGAAAGAAGTCCCCGAAGATTTTCCCAGCTAATGTTCGAGACAAAACTAAATCCCGGTATTCTCGACAGACATTTGAAGGCCCTGATGGAGCTAAAAATAGTCGAAAAGAATGAGGAAACTTATGAACTAACAGACACCGGCAGAAGGTTAATATCAATTCTACGTCAACTTTTCGTCTCGATTAAATAATTTTTTACGAAAAGTTTTTAAATTTTGATGCTAAATAACATTATGCCAAAATGTTCGAAAGGGGGAGGTAAGAAAAAGGCAAAGGAGGAAAAGAAGGCGGAGTATTCAAAGGGAGAGGAAAAAGCTAAGAAGTAAGTTACTCAACTTTCAAAGCTTCCATCTGTCCAGCAGTTAAAGTTTATGGGTTGGAGTATTTTATTTTTTTGCTCGCCTTTAAAGGCAAAGCTTCTGGGTTTTAAGCCTTCATCTGCGGTTCTTAAGAGCGCATAAAAGATGGCTTAGCCCTGAGTCTAGGATCAAAGGAATATAGTTCATCAGGTCGCAGAGGCTCACAAATACGAGAAACAAGAGCATTGAGAGAATACGGCAATCTAATAAGTCTCATTTCACCGCTAGTAACCCATTCATCGATACCGAAGTTCGAATATTGTTCAGCGATTTCCCTTCTTTCTTCACGGGATAGTTTGAAAGCTTTTTCATCGAGTACATGGATGTGAAAACCTCTGCCCGAGAATACGACTTCTATTTTTTTGTATTCATTACTGAGCTCATCAAAAAGTCTCAAAGTATTCTTCCTAACTTTCTTGAACTCAATCATACAGAAGCTAACCGTATCCTTTCTCGCCACCTTGTCCTCAAGCGACCCATGATACGGACAGTCAACGTTCTCCGGATCGAGGTCAAATGCGAGCTCTTGTCCGAGAAAGTTCTCACAATTCCAACAATCCTTTGAGCAGTTCTCGCATAGGCTAAGATCTCTGTAAAAATTTCTGTCGTAATAGACACCCTCAGGAAGATAGTACAGAATATAATCCAAAACACCATTCAAATCCTTATGATCCGTTATGATAAGTGCCTTGTCTTTCTTTTCGTAGAATTTCTGAAGATATACATTTGTCTTCCTTCCTATAATCACAGCAAAAGCAGTATTCCTTATTTCCCTCCAAGAAAGCCAATTTTCAACTTTCACAAGATCAAACTCTTCCTTGTAAAATTTTTCTCTCTCCTCTAACTTTGAAATTCTCATTCCTTTCGGAAACCTATACTCCATTCCCGAAAATTGTATTCCAGATTAAATATTTTTCCACGAACGATTTCCAGAAACTTTATGGATTGGAAAAATTTTTATATCGAATGGAGTAAAAAGAATCATGGCAAAGAAGAAAGAGAAGAAGGCAGAGGAGAAGAAGGAGGAAAAGAAGGAGGAGAAAAAGTAATTTTCTTTTATTCCCCTTTTCCAGTTTTTTGAACAGAATTTTTTTATTTTGCGATATTTTTGTTTTGTTTATTGAAATAGTAATTTTTATAAAAATAATAAAACTACTCAGAAAGATTTTGAAGAAATGAATCTTTCAAGCCTATTTAAGAATTCCGCGATCTTTTCCCTAGAAGTCGCATAACTTAACCTTACCCAATCTTTGAAAGAAACACCAAAAGCCGATCCGGGCGTCAAAGCAACGTACTCTTTTTTCAAAAATTCTTCACAAAATACATCTCCATTTCTCCGGACATCCATGAAAATGTAGAATGCACCTTTTGGCGGAGCATAGCTTATTCCAAGCTCATCGAGTCTTCTCATTATCATGTCCCTCCTAGCCCTAAATTCTGTTACCATCTGCTCTAGGAAGGAACTATCACTTTTCAAGGCTTCTAGTGCAGCGTACTGAACAAAAGATGTTGGGTGACTTACCGAATGGGACTGAATAATGTTCATTTTTTCTATTACCCATTTCGGTGCAACGGCATATCCAATTCTCCAGCCCGTCATAGAATACGTCTTGGAAAAACCGTTGATCGTAATTGTCCGGTCAAACATATCATCGAAACTTGCGAGGCTGTAATGGGTCCCCTCAAAAATTATCTTCTCATAAACCTCGTCAGACATAACAAAGATGTCCTTTTCCACAGCTATATCCCTTACCTTCTTCAAAAACCCCTTTCCATAAACCACACCAAGTGGGTTGCTTGGGGTATTGATTACGATCATCTTTGTTTTTGGTGTCACAAAGTCTTCAACTGGTGCATCGCTGAAATCTTCATTATGCGGAACCCATACAACCTTCCCTCCAGCCATTAAAACACAGGCTTCATAGCTGACCCAAGATGGATCCAGAAGAATAACCTCATCTCCTTCCTCTATTAGCGCCATTATCGCTTCGTAAATCGCATACTTAGCTCCTGGTGTTACTATGATGTTCTCCGCAGTTGCTTCAACATTGTTCTCCTTCCTCATCTTTTCAGCAATAGCATTGAGAAGTTCGGGAATTCCTTTGGTTGGTGTGTAAAAAACTTTTCCCTCATTCATCGCCCTATATGCTGCCTCTATTATTCTCTGGGGTGTCTTAAAGTCCGGTTCGCCAACGCTCATGTCGATTACATCTTTCCCCTCTCTTGCAAGTTGCTTTGCTATTGAAGAAATTCTGAGCGTCGCAGAGGGTTTTACAGCTTCAACTCTTCTTGCCGCTCTCATATTCCCTCAGCCTCTTAACAAGCTTTACAGCAGCTTCAACTGCCCGCTTAGCATAGTCAACTCTCTCAGCAGCTGCAATCCTTCCCATTCCCGGACCGCTTATTCCTAGGGTTACCGGTTTGCCGTATTCGATGCTCAGATCCATTATCTTCCTCGCCGCATGCTGGGCCACTATTTCATCATGCTCAGTTTCCCCTTCAATTACACAACCTATTGCGACTACCGCGTCAACGTTTCCCTTTTCGAGCATTTTCTTGACAGCTATGGGTATATCGAATGTCCCAGGAACCCTTATAACCTCGCTAACTTCAGCCCCCAAAAAATCAGCATGTTCCTTTGCAAGGATCTCCATCATGTAAGTGATATCCCTGTTGAACTCCGATACCACAAAGCCGAGCTTGACTTTTTCCATGCTGTCAATTTGCTCAAGCTTTTAATACTTGTCGCCCCAGTAATTTTCATGAAACTTGAAAGTTTAAAGTGGGAGGACAGGGGGGTTTATAGAGTTGCAAAGGGCTTTGAACTCTCAAATGACTGCTTTACGCAAATAGTTGAGGTTAAACCAAAAAAGGAGGTTAAAAAGCATTACCATGAAAAACAGACAGAAATATTTGTCATTATTGGCGGTGAAGCAATTATGGGTATAGGAGACAAGGTTTACAGTGCCAAAACAGGAGATGTTTTCATCTGCAGACCAAAGGAAAGACATTGGGTAAAAAATTACGGTAACGAACCATTTAGAATCCTAGTTTTTAAATACAATTACGCAGAAAATGATATTTTCTGGGAAGAGTGAGTTACAACTGAAAAGCCTCTCCCTTCAGGCGGGGATGATTAAAAAGGTTTATAAGGTGATCTCTCTAATGAACTCATCGTCTCGAGCCTCGGATGGGGTAGAGTAAGGGCCAGAGACCTGGCCCGGGATTGAATCTCTGCGGGGAGATTTAATCCCAAACCTCCTCGCTTTAGCTGGAAACTTCGCCTTTAGAGAGGAGAGAGGGGTCAGTCTCCTTTATCTGTCACTTCAAAAGCTAAGCGAGCCCGCATTCCGGCATCTGAATTCTCTTCCATTGAGCCTTTTCGCATCCTCATAGATTTTTCCGTGAGTAATCTTTCGATGCGGAATTGCAGTCAGATACCATTTCACGAGTTCAAAATATTGATTGAGTGTTCTGTTCAAAGACAAAACTTTATTTGGCTGAATACTTTG
>CAYXCK010000002.1:6009-15230 GCA_964463575.1 uncultured archaeon | reverse complement strand
GCTTTAGGTTATAATTTCAAAGCTTTAAAGCGGTCAAAGAGAGTTGCTTAAAATAACTACATTAAACAAGAAAATTTCATTTCTTTAAACAAAAAGCATTCTCAATTCACAAAACTTATAAATCTCCTTCTCCAAACCATTCTATGCGATTTAGCCTCATCGCCATGCTGATCATTTTCCTAATAATTCAGCCAGCTCTCGCCTTTGAGATGCAAAAGTCCATAAATGCTGTAGCTGTTACTTCAGGGGAGAAAATTGAAGGGGTTGTGATAAAAATAACGGTTTTTATAAATCCGGGAACTGGTAGGGTTTTCGTTTCTACAACCCCCTTTACGGAAATAGACATGCAAGGAAGTGCACAGTTGGCAGCACTTACTGCTTGTGATCTTTTGGGGATCGATTTTACAAAATACGACTTTTTTTACGTAATTGAGGCCGAAGCACCAATAGTTGGCGGTCCATCGGCTGGGGCAGTAATGACAATAGCCACAATCGCAGCTCTGAAGAATTTAGAACTTGATGAAAGTGTATACATGAGCGGAATGATCTACCCGGACGGCTCTATCGGACCAGTAGGTGGTCTGAATTACAAACTTGAAGCTGCCGCACAAAAAGGTGCTAAGATATTTCTCATTCCAAGCGGACAGAGCGTTATAACCGTTGAAGAGAAAAAGGTAAGAAAAATTGGAGTTGTTAATGTAATAACAACCGAATTTAAAGAACTCAATTTGGTGGAATACGGAAAAAAACTAGGGGTTAAGGTTTTTGAAGTAAAAAACATAAACGAGGCACTCCGTTATTATACGGGCTACGAAGTCTCAAGAGAAGAGAAGAAACTAAACATAACTCTCTACTCCAGCGAATTGAGATCTCTTGCAGAGAAAATGAGAGAAGGTATTAAAGAGCTTCGCGGATTTGAAACAAAGGAAGCAAATGAACTTATTAAAAAGGCGGAGGAAAATTATGCGCTAGGCAATTACTATACGGCAACTAGTCTTCTCTTCCAAGCCAAAATTCTTATGAGATACGAAATGTACAAGAAAACCTTACTGTCTTCACAACAAATAGATTCCGAAATTCGGAATATCAGAGAAGAAATTTCGAGATTGAATGACTTTCTTAGAAATGAACCCATAGGAATAAATTCGATCCAGATAATTGCCGGAGCGCAGGAAAGGGTTGCCGAAGCTAGTAAAGCAATAGAAAAAGCAAAAAGAGCAGCAAAAGCTGAAGACGTTTTTTACAATTTGGCATATGCAAAAGAAAGATTGGAAAGCGCAAAAGTTTGGCTCTCCCTTCTAAATCAGCTTCAGGATGACCAAAGTCTGAATACAACCGAAATAAAAAAGAGGGCAGAGTTCTATATCAATCAGGCAAATTCTATAATAGTCTATGCGTATTCACTCAATGGTTACCCAGATTTACTCGAAAGTGCATCTGAATCGCTTGAACTGGCAAAATCTCTTTACTCGCAATCTCTGTATGCCGGTTCGGTATTTGAGGCTCTGAATGCAATAGTTGATGCCAGTCTGTCGATAGAAGCCAAATACGATGTTGCTGCAAAAATTGAGGAAAAAAGAAAAAGTGCAGAAACTGCAATTGCCGAAGCTGAAGAAGTTTGCTATCCGATACTTCCGATAGCCTACTTCGAATTCGCAGAAAACTCCAAGACAGATTACGCGAAAATCCTTTACTATTCCCTTTCAGAGAGAATTGCCAAGTTTCTGTTGAATGTTGCCAAGTTTAAGGGAGAGAAAGAGCTTGTCCACAAAGGCTATGTTGAAACGATACCAAGAGTTCAGACTCCTGTCGGATCTGTTAAAAAAGTACTAGAGATTCCAGGATTTGAGGCAACTCTAGCAGCTTTTGCGATTATTTTTGCTCAAAGAATAATGAAAAGGTAGCAAAAGAGACCTGAAAACAGAGTTGCAATAAAATTCACTGCAGAATTGTTGAGATAACCCTTTTTCTCTAGAGTTGCGCCAAGAAAGCTATCCACATGGATGCCCAAGAAAGAGGACAGTATGACTGGTAACGCATAGTTTAAATCCGCCAAACCGAGTAAAAGAGAGAAAAGAAATGTCATAAAACAACCGAGAAGGGCTGAAAGTTCCCCGATAAGAGATATGCCCCCGCTAGTTCCCGGTTTAACTTTTTTGAAGTTCGTGATCAAATAGACGTTTTTAGCCGTCTTACCAACTTCGCTCGCCATTGTATCCCCCAAGGCCGTTGCAACAGATGAAATGAAAGCCAAAGCAAAAGTAGATTCCCTCGTTACTCCAAAGTTCATAGCGAAGAACAATGGAGCTAAGCTATTCCCAAAAACGTTCGAAAAACCCCTAGCACCGCCAGAGGGTTCTGCAATGCCCAAAGCCGTTTTCAACGAATACTTGTACTTGGTAACGGCGGAACCGAGAATATAAAACAGAAGAAGAATTGAAAAGAATCTGATGTCTGTAAAAAGTATTGTTATTGTCCCAACAATTGTTGCGCTGATTAAACCGCTCTCATCAGCAATTTTTGCCTTCAAAGCCAGAAGGGACAAGACAAAAGATACCGCAAAAGCGAATGTCAAATCTAAAAGAGATGCAGAAGGTATGTAGATCCTGAATATTGCGAATGTGGTCGCAACACCTATGAGCATCGCAACTCTCTTCTCTTCAACTCTAACAGTTTCAACGAGAGCTGCTGTCAAGGCGCCAGCAAGGGATATAAAGATTATGTATTCTGGGGCCAAGAAAATTCCGTTTATCAAGCTGAAAAGAGAAAAGTAAAGAATTCCGGCCGAGGTATAGATAGCTATATCGACCAGTATGTTTTTTCTGAACTCGTAAAAAAACAGAAGGAAAATGGAGGCGTATATTATTTCTTTCTGCATCACACAGGCCAATCCGACAAGAACAGTAGAAGTCATTAAAACTTTGAAATGCTCTCCTGAAAAACGCGATGAATAAAAAAGTGCAACTATAAAGGTAATCGCAAAGATCAGCCTCGGATCCAAGTACATTCCGAGAAGTGCTAACAGAGAGAGCAAAGCTATGAACATTGAAAAAGGTTATGTAGGTGGACATTTAAATTTTTAAGTGCTTAGGTTTCTGTATCAGCTACTGCTGGAGAGGGATGTGAAAAAAAAGGGCAAGTTTCCAAGACATATAATGATCATATGCTCCGAATTGGGTGAAGGTTTCCAAAAATTTTTGAACTGGTGTAAAAAATTTGGAATTCAGGAAATTACCATCTGCTCCCGCAACATTAAAAAAATCAACTACGATATTGATGGAATTAAGATAAATTTCGTAGATAAATCTGGTAGAGAAGAAATAATTGACGCAATCAGGAAGATTGCAGAAAAAGCGATGGGAGGGGAAATAAAAGCCGAAGAGGTAAGCGAGGACATTTTCGAGTCTCTCCTCATATTGAGATCGCAACCGGACATGATAGTAAAGGCTGGAAAAGAGGTACCAGAATTTATGATCTGGCAGAGTATTTATAGCGAGCTACTTTTCATGGACATAGACTGGAAAACGATTAGATACATAGATTTCCTAAGAATGATGAGGGAATATCAAAGGAGGGAGAGAAGGTATGGCAGATAATCTGAGAATTGTCAGGACAATTGCAGATTACCAATTCGGTCGAGGAGCAGGAGAAGCACTCTTTCCTGAAACTTGCGAGTTTATCCTTTCAAGCAATGGAAAGATAAGGCAGATATTTGACAAGGGAAAGAGAATCGCAACTCTAAAAGCAGATTCCGGACTCTTAACCCTTAGCATAGAGGGGGCAAGGAGGCTGCAGTCTCATTTTCCCTTTCCAAAGCTTAGGGTCGTTGTCGCAAACGAGGTATCAGATTTCATAGCCGAGGGGAGAAGCGTATTTGCGAAGCATGTTGTAAAAGTGGATGAAAGAATAAGGGCGAATGATGAGGTTATGGTAGTGAATGAAAGAGATGAACTCCTGGCAACGGGAAAAACTATTCTTTCAGCCTTTGAAATGCTCCTGATGAAAAAAGGGGTTGCAGTAAAAATTAGGCAGGCGATTAGATGAACTACTGAATGGGACCCTGTGAACAACTCCCACGGCTAAAGCTGGGAGCTTCCGGCGTTGCTCAACTTTTCGCTTCTCTTTCACTTCAAGCTTCTTAACCTTCTTCAAAAGCTTTTTCTTTTGAAGATTTCTTCTTATGTGACCATAAAGCCCCTTATCCTTCTGATTTCTTTGCCTTTCCAGAACTGTCCTTTCATGCCACCGCAACGGCTAAATTGTGCTCTCCTCTGTCTATAGCTATTATTGTTTCAGGCTCATCTACAACTTCAACGGTTTTCTTCAAGGTAAAGTGGGCATACCATTCCCCGTTTCGCTTTACCATTTCAACTGTAGCGAATTCCCATCCTCCTCTGAAAGCTTCTTCAATTCTCTCTCCTTGTTTCTTTCCAAAAACTATTGGCAGGCTGATTCTTTCCTTTCTTTTCAGGCTTAGAGTAAGCCAGTATGGTGTTAGAACATTCGTTGTTTTAGAGAATTCGTTAACATCTCTTATCGAAGCGTATGGATATTCTCTCGGGGCTTAAAACGCTGTCCTCTTTCTTTACTTTCTCAAAGCTCTTCAGGATTTCGACAGCCTTATCCCTGGCAGTCTGGATTAAAGCCGTGTTTAAGTTAAACAGCTCCTTGACCTTCTCATAGCCGTTTTTGTGCAGAAAGCTCCTGGATTTGGAGTTGAAGCCGAGATGCCATTCATAAGCATAAAATACTCGCCAAGTGTTCTGTTTAAGGCTAAAACCTTTCCGGCATTTGGCCTGAAACTTTTCCCACCACTGCTATCTGAACTTCCTTCTGCACGGGAACATCCCAAACCAGCTTAGAAGCAAATCCATTTAAGACAAATTTCCACAAAAATAATACCTCATTTTAGATGAAACCATTCTGTATCAAACTCAATGGTAGAAGTTTTCTATGAATTGCCGTTGCAATCAATACACCTTCGCAACCCATTTCTTTCAACCTTTCTAAATCCGAGATACTCCCAATACCTCCTCCAAGGAGAACCGGATTATCAGAAAGCTCCAAAATCTTCAAAAAGAGTTCAAAATCTGGTTTCAGGGAACCAACTCTGCGCAGATTCAGCACTATCAAGCCATAAAGCTCAAGGCTGTTCAAAAACTCCACAGCATCTTTCCAGTTTTTGAACTTTCCAGAGGAGTCAAGAAATGAGTCTCTGAAATCGAGACTAACATAACATTTCCTGTCTATCTCCGTTATATCAAAAGTTTCGGTTCCTACTACGGCCTTGAATTTCACAGCGCTCAGCTCTTCAGCATTCCTGAAGCCGCAGTCCGCGATTATGTCTTCAACTAGACTAGAGAGATTCTCAATAATTTCAAAATTATCACCGACTCCGGAAATTCTGTCGAGATCTGCTACATAAAGAAATCTCGGCTTAAGAACTCTTACTATTTCGACCGGATCGCTAGATTTAACAACCAAGCTCTTCTCGCTCAGCGGTCTATATTTTTCTCTTTCCCCTTTCTCAGCTAGAACAGCCTTACGTTCTTTGATGTCCAGAACGAAGAAAATTTTCACAAACTCTGTTTTATTTTCAATTTAAAAAATTTTTTCATACAAGATTTGATATTGGTGTTATTTATTATTAAATTTCAAAATTTAATTCATAATATTCCATTATAAAAAATACTGATATTAAACTTCGAAAAAGCTTATATGCGAGTTTGAAAAAATAAATATGGTGATTGGATGGTTCTTGAGCTGAGGAAAGGTGCGATATTTGTTGATGAGCTAAGGAATGTCAGCATAAAAATAGGGGAGGTCGCTGAAGAGGAGGAAGAATGGGCGCCAATGGGTCCAACACCTTTTCCACAAATTGAGACTCTGAGGGATTGGGATTTCACTCTTCTAAAAAGATACAAGCCCTTCTATGCCCCATACTGCGATATGTGCTGCCTCTGCACGATGGGAAAATGCGATTTAACAGAAAACAAGCGTGGAGCCTGCGGGATAAATCTAGAAGCCCAAACAGCGAGAATTGTTACAATTGCCGTTGCAATTGGAACCGCTTGTCATACGGGCCATGCAAGACACATGCTTCACGATATAGAACACGTTACGGGGAAGAAACTTGAAGAGATTCCAGTAGATCTGGGTCCGGAAATAGCTGAAGTCGCTCCGCTGACACAGCTGATAACAGGAATAAAGCCAAAGACGCTCGCAGATTTGGAAAGGGCCCTGAGATACGTTGAAGAGCAGATAACGCAAGTAATGGATTCGATCCATACAGGTCAGGAGGGAAGCTATTTGGACTATGAGTCAAAAGCCTTCCATCTGGGAATGATGGATGCTCTTGGCAAAGAAATAGCCGATATCGCCCAGATAGTCGCGTTCAATCTGCCAAAGGGAGAGAGTAACCAACCCCTAATTGATGTTGGAATGGGAACTCTGGACAGAAACAAGGCAATAGTTCTTGTCATTGGTCACCACGCTCCTCCAGCGTTTAACATAGCCGATTACATCGAGCAAAACAAGCTAAACGACGAAGTTGAACTTGCGGGAATTTGCTGTACGGCTCACGATGTGAGCAGATACTGGCCAAAAGCAAAGATTGCCGGCTCACTCGGAAGACAGCTGAAAGTTGTAAGAGCTGGACTGGCAGATGTGATTGTAATAGACGAGCAGTGCATAAGGGCCGACATTCTGTACCACGCTGGAAAACTCGGAATTCCCGTTATCTGCACAAATTCAAAGGCTATGCATGCCCTGCCGGATATGACAAAGAAAGATCCCAAAGAAGTGATAAAGTACTTGCTAGATGGCAATCCGGGAGTTGTTGTTTTAGATCCATTGAAGGTTGGAGAAATTGCAGTCGAGGTTGCAAAAGCAAGGAGGAGGAAGAGGGGGGAAATAAAGCCTGTGCTCACAGAGGAGCAATTCATGAACTACGCAAAAGCTTGCACTCAGTGTGGAACGTGTACAATTGCCTGTCCCCAGAAGATAAGAGTTGGAGAGCTAATGGAAGCAGCAGAAAAAGGAGACAGGAAACCGATGGAAGAGAAATGGGATGTTTGCATAACCTGTGGAAGATGCGAACAAGTTTGTCCAAAGAAAATACCCATAATCGACATGTTCAACTTCGCAGCATGGAACAGAATCCTAAACGAAAAAGGTAAGGTCAGACGCGGAAGAGGGCCGGTAAGAGATTCAGAGATAAGAAATGTTGGTGCTCCAATAGTACTAGGAACGATTCCAGGAGTCATAGCAATAGTCGGTTGCAGCAACTATCCAAACGGTACAAAAGATGCATACACGATAATGAATGAATTTGCATCAAGAAACTATATCGTAGTGACTACCGGTTGCATGGCGATGGATGCTGGATTGTATAAAGATGAGGAGGGCAAGACAATATACGAAAAATACAGAGATGACTTCAACGGTAGTTGCGTTGCAAATCTGGGTAGCTGTGTTTCCAACGCCCACATTCACGGGGCCGCAATAAAGGTTGCAAGGATTTTTGCAATGAGAAATATAAGGGCCAACTTCGAAGAGATTGCAGATTACATACTCAACAGAGTTGGAGCCTGCGGAGTTGCATGGGGTGCCTACAGCCAGAAGGCTGCCAGTATAGCAACTGGTGTTAACAGGCTCGGAATTCCGGTAGTTGTTGGACCGCACGGAAGCAAGTACCGCAGGGCATTCCTTGGAAGGCCATACAATGATGAAGACTGGATAGTATACGATGTCAGAAGTGGGCAAAAAGTGCGCATCGAGCCAGCCCCGCAGGATTTGCTTGTAGCAGCCGAAACCATTGAAGAGGCCATTCCACTAATCGCAAAGCTCTGTTTCAGACCAAACGATACAGATAGAGGCAGATCGATAAAGCTAACGCATTACATCGACCTGAGCCTCAAATATCTCGGTAGAATGCCAGATGACTGGCATCTATACGTTAGAACCGAAAGCGATCTGCCCTTGGCTAAGAGAGAGGAACTTCTCAAAGAGCTTGAAGACAAGCACGGATGGAAGATTGACTGGAGCAGAAAGAAGATATTGGAAGGACCAATAAGACCATATCATGCCGGATTCAATCCGACCTGCGTTGAAAGACTCTTCAAGGAAGGTTTCTCAAGCTTGGCAAAGAAGTGAGGTGATACCATGCCAAGAACGATAGAGCAACCTTTTGATGCTGCAAACATTCCCGGTCCAAAGATGGCAATCTTGCTTGAAAAAGGAAAACCGGTGGCAATGGCGATAAAGAAGGCAAAACACCCGCTGCTCGTTGTGGGTCCAGATATAACGCCTGCGATAATAGAGAGAATCAAGAAGTTTGCAGAAAAAGGTGTTACAGTAGTTGCAACCGGAAACGCTATAACTAAATTATCCCAAGCCGGTATAAATGCAAGATATTCCGTACTGCATGAACTAACACAGTTTCTGCTTGATGCCAACTGGAAAGGCTTTGATGGAAAGGGAAACTACGATCTTGTGCTCATGATAGGTAACATATACTACCACGGTTCCCAGATGCTTGCAGCGATCAAGAACTTCGCGCCGCACATAAGGGCCATAGCCATAGATCGATATTACCATCCAAACGCTTCAATGAGCTTTGGAAATCTGTGGAAAAAAGAGGAAGAATACCTAGCGCTGCTAGATGAAATTTTAAACGAACTTTAATTGCTAAAATTTTTTTAAATTTTTTAAACAAATGAAAAAAGTTAAATCACCTTTCTCAACTTTACTTCATGGCAGCTGATACTGGCCTTGCTTTGGTGTTACTGTTCCTAGGGATAGTCTACGGCTACACAAGACCCGGCAAAGAGGACAGAGTTGCAATACTGAAAAAATCCGTACTTATTGGAGTAATTCTAGGAGTCATCCTTGGTCTAGTAATAGGAATAGTTGTACCAGGTGTTTCGCTTGTTGGAGCAACTGTGGGCACGACAATCGCGGTAGTGATAACAGTAGTTATATTCACGATATTCTTCATTGTAGGCACATTCATCGGAGACTACCTTGAAGAAAAGTTCAAGAAAAAAGAAGATAAACAACAATGATTTTGAAAAGCTTTAAAATTTTAATCTCTTTTTTATTTTACTTTAAAAAATTAAAAATAAAAAAACCTTAACCAAAGATCTTAGGTGGCACGTATTTATGGGTTCCTTCTACTATTTCTATTCCCACTTTTTCCCTTATCGCCTTTAGTAGGTCGT
>CAYXCK010000002.1:0-5909 GCA_964463575.1 uncultured archaeon | reverse complement strand
GTTCCTTCTACTATTTCTATTCCCACTTTTTCCCTTATCGCCTTTAGTAGGTCGTCCCTTCTTGGGCAATAGTTCATAATGCAAGTGCCAATATGCAAGACATCTGCTTTTTCGTTCAAACCCATCAGAGCGCTGTTTAGAACTGCAAGACTGCACAAAACCCTACTTTTGTTCCCTTCACAACCCCCGCAATCCACTATTCCAACTATTTCCGCCTGTTCATTCTTGTATCTGGCAAACTCTCCTTCTCTTCTGTTAAATGCAACAAAACACTTTGCATCCCCTATACAAAGATTTTGATCGCGGATATTCTCGCAGGCCAATATAACAACCTTCTTCATAAATAAAATTTTTTAGAGAACTATATAAGATTTTCCAAACTTCAAATTATGAACCTTGCAAGATCCGATATTTTCCTCCCACAGTAATGACATTTCGCAACAACTTCATCCCCTTTCAAACTAATGTAGAAAATACTCTCAACCGGTTCCCTTGCATTTGAAATGCACATCCTGTTCGGACATTTCAGTATTCCCCTCACAACTTCCGGAGGCTTTACTTTGAACTTCTTTTCGATCCTGTACTCCCTAACGAGGTTTATCGTTGCATTAGGAGCTATTAGAGCTATCTTGTTCAGCTTTTCTTCGCTTATAAAAAGGCCTTCGACCTTCACTATGTCCTTTTTCCCCATTTTCCTACTAGGAACGTTCATCGCCAGAGAGACCGTTTCCCTAGTTTTTTCATCAATTCCGAGTATTTTCAATACTAGAAGTGCCTTTCCTGCATTTATGTGATCTATAACTGTGCCTTCCCTTATCTTGCTTATTACGAGCTCCCTTTCGGTCACAACATCACCTCCGTGAGAATTGCCATTCTTACCGGAACTCCGTAGAACGCCTGCTTAAAATATTTGGCCTGTTTAGTGTAATCAACTTCAACTGCAATTTCATCAACTCTCGGGAGAGGATGGAGTATTATAGCACTTTCCTTCATTTTTTTAACAGTTTCCAGTGTTATTCTGTAGCTTCCGGCAACTTTTCTGTATTCCTCCTCGTCAAGGAATCTCTCTTTTTGAATTCTTGTAACATAAATTACGTCTACATCCCCCACTATTTGATCCAGCTCCGCCTTCTCAATGTCTCCGCCAAGTTCCTCCAGAAATTCCATCGGTAATTCAAGAACCGGAGGACTTACTAGGTATATCTTTGTCTCGAAAAGAGTTAGAGCCTTTATCAATGAATGAATTGTTCTCGAGTACTTTAGATCGCCCACAAGGGCTATTTTCAGCCCATCAATTCTTCCGATCTCTTTTTTTATGGTATACAAATCCAAAAGAGTCTGCGTTGGATGCTGTCCTGCCCCATCGCCCGCATTTATGACCGGAACTCTTGAATGCTCTGAAGCAAATCTTGCAGCTCCTTCTAACGGATGTCTGATAACAATGGCATCGCAGTAATTTGATACAACCTTTATAGTATCTGCAAGCGTCTCCCCTTTCGCAATGCTGCTCGCTTCCTGAGCGGAGACGTTTATAACTTCTCCTCCAAGCTTTTTCATTGCCGTTTCAAAACTCATCCTAGTCCTAGTTGATGGCTCGAAAAAGAGGTTGGCAAGAATTTTTCCCTCTAAAATTCTGGATCTTCTTTTCCCTAGAGCAATGTCTTCGAATTTCTCAGATTTATTTAGTATTTTAATTATATCATCTTTATTTAAATCTTCGATCGATATTAAATGCCTCATCGAAATCTGTAAGAAATTAAATATATAAGGATTGGCCACCTGTCACATGGATCTACTCGAACTGATCGATGAAGCTAGGAATTTGATGAAGGTAAAAATGCTAGAAATACAAGAAGATACTTGCACAATAATCGGCGACATCCACGCAGATATCGAGGCATTGGAAAAAATAGAAAAAGAAATAGAGGGAAAGGCCATTTTCCTTGGTGACTACGCAGACAGGGGAGATTATCCAATGGAAGTATATGAAAAGATACTTTCCATGTTCGTAGACGGGAAAGCCTATCTTTTGCGGGGAAACCATGAAACAGAAGAAGTGTATCCGCACGATTTGCCGTGGCAGTTGAGCGGGATCGAGAACGGTGAAGAGATATATGAATCCTTAAAAGAGCTTTGGGAAAACATGCCTGTTTCTGCAATTCTAAACAGTGAAATATTCCTAGTACACGGCGGAGTTCCGTGTGGCGATTTAAAAAAATCATCGCTCGAGAATCCAAGCGAGGAGCTAGCGCTTGAATTGATGTGGAACGATCCCTGGGAGAGAGATGAATGCGGGGAGAATTTCAAGAGAGGCGTGATGTACTTCTTTGGCAAAAAGGCCACCAAAAGGCTATTCGAAAATCTCGGGGCAAGACTTGTAATAAGGTCGCACGAACCTTACAAGATACTGAAAGTCGAACAAGAAGGGATGGTCATTACCGTGGGCTCGTGTGCAAATCCCTATGGGCTAGCAAACTTTGCGATACTGAAGTATGATTCGAGGACCGGTTTTAGAGATGGATGGGACTTTGTAAGAAAATTCGGAATCGAATTCAGCGTTTAGAAAACTTTATTTTTCTCCCCGATTTTGCCTTTGCATGAAACTCCTGCTGATCCATGCCGATTACATGGAATACGAAGTAAAGGAAAAGACAAAGTTTGCGGAAGATTATAAGGGAACGGGTGATAGATTAGAGGAAGTACTAGTGGCATTCGTTTCGGTTGAAAAAGGGGACAACGAGGAAGTCGCTAAAAAAGCTGTTGAAGAAATAAAAGATGTTGCGGAAAAGGTTGGATCCAAGAGAATTCTAATCTATCCGTATGCCCATCTCTCCCCAAACCTCGCAGATCCGGAAACGGCAATAAATATTTTGAAGATTCTAGAATCCGAAATAAAAGATTTTGAGGTAAAGAGAGCTCCATTCGGCTGGTACAAATCCTTCAAAATTTCATGCAAAGGTCACCCGCTCAGCGAACTCTCAAGAGAGATTAAAGCAGAAGAAGAGGTTACAAAAGCGCTCAAAGACGAGAAGGAAATAGTAAGCTACTGGTTTATTCTCAAACCCGATGGAGAACTCGTAAAGGTTGAGGAATTCAACTTTGAGGGATATGAAAACCTGAGAAAATTCGCTAAATACGAGATGGAGAAAAGAAGGGCAGTAGACGCTATACCAGCGCATGTAGAATTCATGAAAAAGCTTGAATTAGCAGATTACGAAAGTGCAAGCGATTCAGGACATATAAGGTACTATCCAAAGGGTAGATTGATAAAAAGCCTTTTAGAACGTTTTGTGACACAGAAATGTATTGAATATGGCGCAATGGAAGTTGAAACGCCTATAATGTACGACAGAAATCATCCTACACTCAGGAGATATCTCGAAAGATTTCCCGCAAGGCAATACATTTTGAGCGGGGATAAAAGGGAGTTTTTCATGCGATTTGCCGCCTGCTTTGGACAATTCCTCATGCTTGCAGATTCGACCATATCATACCGAAACCTGCCGCTTAGAATTTACGAGCTAACGAGATATTCCTTCAGAAAAGAGCAAAGAGGAGAGCTTGTTGGATTGCGAAGATTAAGGGCTTTCACGATGCCGGATATGCATACAATTGTAAAAGACATGGAACAGGCGATGGAGGAATTCCTGAAACAGTACAAGCTTTCAGTAGAAGTTCTTAAGGAGATAGGAATTGAACCCAAAGATTACGAAGTGGCGATCAGAGTAACAAAGGACTTCTATGAGCAGAACAGGGATTTCCTTAAGAAAATTGCTGGATTTCTCGGAAAGCCAATACTTCTTGAAATGTGGGATTCCCGATTCTTCTATTTCATTCTCAAGTTTGAGTTCAACTTCGTCGATTCTCTTGACAAGGCCTCAGCCCTGTCAACTGTGCAGATAGATGTTGAGAACGCTGAAAGGTACGGAATAAAATACGTCGATGTTGATGGAGAGAAAAAGATTCCCCTTATACTACACTGCTCCGTCAGCGGGGCCATAGAAAGGGTCATGTATGCTTTGCTGGAAAAAGCAAAGTTCATGACGGATGGAGGAAAACTTCCAATGTTGCCAGTATGGCTATCCCCAACGCAGGTCAGGATAATTCCCGTAAGCGAAAGATTCCTTGATAAGGCAAAGGAGGTGGCCGAAAAGATTTATGCCAGAGTAGACGTGGATGACAGAGATGAAACGCTCAACAAAAAGATAAGGGATGCCTCAATGGAATGGATTCCCTATATTGTAGTTATAGGCGAGAGAGAAGTTCAAGAGGAGAAGCTAAGCGTCACAATAAGAAGCGAATCGAATTTAAGGGAGCAGAAAAGGGTTATCATGAGCATAGAAGAACTGAACGAAAGAATTCGAAGAGATTGCGAAGGTAAGCCATTCATGCCCCTCACTCTGCCAAAACTTCTGTCCCTGAGGCCATCCTTCAGGTGATGCGATGAAAGACTTGTTAAAGACCCTGATTCCAATATTTTTAGGCTCAGTTGCTGGAATTCTTTCCATGCTCCTGACACAAGGTTTAAGGGAGAGGGATCCATTTGGAATAATTATCCTCGTACTGTTCATCTACGTTCACAAGTTCATATTCATAAAAATTGGCATTAAAATAGAACCAAAAGACTGGGCCGGAATCTCCTTTCTAAGCTTTGCGTCCTGGTATATATCTTGGACCCTACTGCTGAATTCTTAGCGCTTCAATTGCAAATTTTCTTATCAGTCCTATTTCCGGCCTAATTCCTGTCCAAATTTCAAAAGATTTCTGAGCCTGATAAACAAACATTTCTAGCCCGTTTATCACCTTACAACCCCTTTCCTTTGCTTTTCTTATGAGCGCGGTTTCCAGGGGATTATAGACGGCATCAAAGACTACTAATCCCTCTCTCAGGAACTTCTCATCAAATGGCATGCCAGGAAAACCCTTCATTCCAACAGGGGTTGCATTTGCAATTATGTCAAATTTTATTTCCCCGACTTTTTCAATGGGATAAAAGATGCAATCACCATATTCTCTTAGTAAACTTGCAGCTTCGATTCCCCTCCTTGGAGTTCTATTTGTGATCACAACAGTTGCTCCAAGCTTCATCAAGGCTATTGCAATAGCTTTTCCCGCCCCGCCAGCGCCGAAGATTAAGGCGACCTTTTTTTCAACATCAATTCCGGCATTCCTGAAGGCCATTTCTACGCCGTAAATATCGGTATTGTAACCTTTCATCTTAATTAGATCTATCGTGTTCACAGCAACTCTGGCATCACCAATCGGTTCCACAAACTTTAGAACTTCCTCCTTGTATGGAATCGTTACATTAAGTCCAGAAAAACCCAGAGCCCTTGCACCAAAAATTGCATCCCTTAGATCGTCTGGTTTTACCTCGAACGCAAGGTAGTTTCCATCTATGCCGTAGTGATCTAAAAGAGCCTTATGAACCCTAGGGGATATCGAATGCTTCAGGGGATATCCGACGATACCCAAATTCATAAAAAAACTTTGAAGGGATGAAAAAATTTTTTAAAAAATTCAGTCCTCAGAAGATGACTCGCTCTCCTCTTCCTCTTCTTTCTCCTTCTTCTCCTCACCAGCCTTGCTAGTCTCGGTTCCCTTTGCAGCTATTACATCGTCTATTCTTAGAATCATTATAGCTACTTCAGTCGCACCTGCAATTGCTTGTCTCTTGACTTTTACTGGCTCAATTACACCGCTCTCCAGCATGTCCACCGGTTTACCCTTGAAAACGTCGACACCGTATGTAGCCTTCCCTGCTTCGTGGAGTTTTCTCAGCTCTACAATTATGTCTATAGGATCTAGCCCAGCATTCTCTGCCAGACTCTTTGGAATTACCTCAAGTGCTTCGGCAAAGGCTTCTATTGCAAGCTGCTCCCTTCCTCCAATGCTTGGAGCCCACTGCT
>CAYXCK010000001.1:8951-48060 GCA_964463575.1 uncultured archaeon | reverse complement strand
TTTGTTGATAATGCTGCTCGTAGCCATTCTGAATCCCGCCCATGTTGTGTGATAATCCGGCCCTTTCAGCTTGGAAGTTTTTTAAATTTTCATAAAACTCGGGCATAGCAAGTCAGATTATTTTTAAATCGTTGGAAAACTCATCTCATGGGAAGGGCATGGAAGTTCGGCGATGATGTCGATACAGATGTAATCATTCCGGGCAAATATCTCGTTTACAATGAGCCCGAAGAGCTTGCCAGGCACGTTTTTGAAAATTTGAGAAGCGATTTTGCAAAGAATGTAAAAAAAGGGGACTTTGTTGTTGCCGGAAGAAATTTTGGCTGCGGAAGTAGCAGGGAACATGCAGTTCTCGCATTGAAAGGCGCCGGCATAGCTGCGGTTGTAGCGAAGTCCTTTGCAAGGATATTCTTCAGAAATGCGATAAACGCCGGGCTGATGGTTGTTGAATGTCCGGAAACTGACAGAATAGACGACGGCGATGAAATAGAATTAGACTTGAAATCGGGGGAAATAATGAACCGGACTAAAGGGGAGAGATACAGGATAAAACCGATGCCGGATTTTCTACTCGAAATAGCCAGACTCGGACTGATAGAATACTGTAGGAGGATGATGAAATGAGAATCGCAGTCATTCCCGGAGACGGAATAGGGAAAGAAGTGATGGATTCAGCACTTGTAGTCCTTGGAGAACTTGATTTAAGGCTTGAATTTGAATTCTACGAGGCAGGAGATGAGGCTTTGAAGAAGTACGGAAAAGCGCTTCCGGATGAAACGCTCGAGGCATGCAAAAAAAGCGACGCAGTCCTTTTCGGGGCTGCTGGAGAAACTGCTGCGGATGTGATTGTTAGGCTTAGACAGGAACTGGAAACCTACGCAAACGTCCGCCCTGCGAGGGCTATAAGAGGGGTTAAATGCCTCTATCCCGGACTGGACATAGTAATTGTCAGGGAGAATACCGAATGCCTTTACAAGGGCTGGGAGTTTCAGAGCGATGGATCCGCTTTTACGATCAGGCTGATAACTGAAAGGGCTTCGGAGAGAATTGCAAGATTTGCATTTGAGCTCGCAAGGAAGGAGGGTAGAAAGAAGGTTACAGCACTTCATAAGGCAAATGTGATGAAGAAGACTTGCGGAATTTTCAGGGATGCTTGCAGAAGGGTTGCAAAGGAATATAGAGAAATAGTCTTTAACGAATACTACATCGATGCAGCCTGCATGTACCTCGTAATGGATCCGTTCAGGTTCGATGTAATCGTTACCACGAACATGTTCGGGGACATAGTTAGCGATCTTGCAGCGGGATTGGTAGGCGGTCTTGGAATTGCCCCTTCGGCGAACATAGGGGAAAAAGTTTCGATATTTGAACCGGTTCACGGAGCGGCCTTCGACATAGCGGGCAAAGGTATTGCAAATCCTACCGCGATGATACTGACTTCGGCTATGATGTTGAGGCATCTGGGATTCATTGATGAGGCAAAAAAAGTTGAGATGGCCGTTGAAGAGACGATTGCGAATGGAAAAACTACTCCGGATCTGGGAGGAAACCTGAAAACCATCGAATTCACGAGGGAAGTGATAAAGACTCTGAAGGAGCTGAAATGAGACTTTTAACCATTGGTGTTGGTTTAAGAGGGGCTAGAATTGCTGAATGCCTGTACAGAAGAGGTGTTAGGGTAAACGGAGTTCCGCTGTTTAAGTGCTTTGCAGTTCTTGGAGACGAAAATCAGATAAGAACAATAGCAATTGGAGACGAAAGGAAGTTCTATATCCCAAGCAGGAAAGCCGTTCTTGGCTTTTTAAACTCGATAACCAGAATATACGAAATATGGGAGGGTTGCCTGATTCTGTTCTCCCTAGAAGACGAATATGCCTTTGAAATCACAGTTGAACTGGGCGAGAGAATAAGGGAAATTTTTGAGGATCCCATAATTGGTTTAGCACTAATTCCAACGTTGGGAAATGTTGAAGTTCAGGAATTGAAGAAAAAACTTACTAAAATCAGAAAAAGGTTGGATATACTTCTGCTTTTTGAAGGCAAGGTTGGAATTGAGGAGAAGATTTTGAAATCCCTTAACATTTTAGCAATGGCAGGAGAGGTGGATATAAAAAAGAAGTTGGCCGGGGAAGTTGTAGTGGACACTTCAGATGTTTTTAATGCCCTGAAATCCGATGGATTTTCGGTTATAGGTTTTGCGGAAAAGGGGATACCATTCGGGATTTTCATGAAAAAGAGCGAGCTAAAAGCCCTGAGAACGAGAAGAATGATTGACCTCTACGAGCTTTCATTGCAGAATCTGAGCATTTCGGCGAAGCTGGAGGAGGCAAAATCCTCTCTAGTGCTTTTTGCCGGACCAAAGGAAGAAATAACAATGGAAGGAATTTTTGAAGTTATAGGAAGAATAGAGAAGCTGAACAGCTCAATGGATATAAGATATGGCGACTGCCCATTGCAGGGAAGAAAGGTCTCGCTAATTCTGCTCTTTTCCGGAATAAAGAGCATTAAGTTTTAGCGATAAGAGCTTGTAAATCGTTCCGTGGCGTTTAAGCCTTTTTTCTATCCTCATTCTGAGCAATTTCAGGCCTATTTCGTCGATTTCAAAATCGAACCCGTATTTTACATCCTTTAGCATCAATCCCTCCGGCGGTGAAGGCGGAACCCTTTCTCTGAAATTTTGCGGATCGAGCATTTTCTCGAACCATTCCAGCGTTTTTCCAAGACCAACGAGCTTTAATGCAGTAGCAAGACATCTTACCATGTTCCAGGTAAAAGCATTGCCCTCTATTTCGAAAACTAAAAAATCACCCTCAATTAGAAGCTTTGCGTCGAATATCTCCCTTTTTCCACCTTTCCATCCGCGCGTAAAATTTGAAAAGTCGTGGACACCCCTTAAAAGGGCAACAGCTTTTTCCATTTTTTCCAAATCGAAATCCTCGTTTGGGAAGACATAGGTGTAAATTCTACTCTTCGCCTTTCTCGGATTGAAGTTTTCTGGCACCTCCTTGTATGCCCATGCTGTAATGTCCGATGGAAGCGCCGAGTTCAGAACCCTTGGTCTGATCTCTTTTTCGCTTTCAAAAGATATAACTTGGCCTAGGGCGCTTACGCCAGCATCTGTTCTGCCAGCAAATCGAGGTTTTGAATTTATTTCCAGTTCCTGAAAAGCCCTTCTTATTTCCCCTTCGACAGTCCTAAGGTTTGGCTGATATTGGCTACCAAAAAAATTATCGCCAAAGTATGCGATCTTGAACGCATACTTCATTTTTTAAGTAGCGAATTGACAAACTGGTTGACGGTTGCGAGCTTCTTTAGCACCACATTTTTTACACTCATCTGACCCTGATAATAACCTACAGCCGCTCCCACGAGGAAAAGGAATTCGATATCATCAAGTTTGTATTTTTCCTTCAGCTGAAGGAGCTCGTTTACCTTTGTTTCTGGCAGCACGTCAACCTTTTCTTCCTTAGCTGTCAAGGTATTCTCGTCGATTTCCCATTTTTTCTTCAATTCCTCAAATGCATCCATCAAAATCGAAGTTCGGGTTTCGACATCCATATTTGCAGTTGCTATAGTATTTAAAAACTTTTCCCTCAGTCGTTTATGCAGATCATGTGTCCCATTTTGTCTCTCTTGGTCTTTAGATATGCGAGATTCTCCTCAGTTGGTTCAACCTCTATAGCTTCTCTTTTCACTCTGAAGCCGTATTTTGCCAGCTCTTCAATTTTTAGGGGATTGTTCGTCAGGAGCCTCACGCTTTTCACGTTGAGATCCATCAAAATCTGGGCGGAAATTCCGTAGCTTCTCATGTCTGCTGGAAAACCGAGCCTTATGTTCGCATCTACAGTGTCAACACCATTTTCCTGCAGCTTGTACGCGATGAGTTTGTTGATGAGCCCGATCCCCCTCCCTTCCTGCCCCTTCATGTATATCAGAACCCCACTCCCTTCCTTGTCTATCATCTTCAGCGCACTTTCGAGCTGCTCCCCGCAATCGCAGCGTAATGAATGAAGAACGTCGCCAGTTAAGCATTCGGAATGAATTCTGACAAGAACATCTTCTTTGCTAACATCTCCTTTGACAAGTACCAGAATTTCGCCCATAGGGCTTCTGTAGCCAATAGCCCTGAATGTTCCGTAGAACTTCGTCGGCAGAGTTGCTTCGACAACCTTTTCCACTATTTTCTCCTTTCTCAGCCTAAATTCGATGAGCTCTCTTATGCTTATCATGGGCATTCTATTTTTCACTGCAAACTCTTCAGAATAACTTCGATCTGCAACATCTCCTTTTTGATCTAGTAGAGGGGCATAAACGGCGATTGCCTTGAAGCCTGAAAGCTTTGCAAGATCAGAACAGGCTTCGGCAATTCCAGGCCTTTCAAGGACGCCCATTTCTTTTGTTTCTTCAACAAAAATCCTCCCCGGTACTTTTATCTCAGAAAGCGAGATTTTGGAGTTTACTATTCTTTTTATGAATTCTGCCCTATCTTCAGCGGAGATTTTGTCCTTCTTTGGATCTATTGGTATCAGCTTTCCGTCGAGATAGTAGAACTTGTTCAGCCCTAGCAGGGAAATCAGGCTCCAGGGCAGCGATAATCTTATTTCGTCGCAATTTCTCATGATAAAATTTATCCCCTCAGCGTTGACGAGTTCTGCGGGGGTGCAGAGATAACTTGTATCATCTTCACAAACAATGACGAACTTTCCATCCCTGATCTGGGAGATTAGTTTTTCCATGCTTTAAGGATGCGAGGGCAATATAAATTTATACCCAGCTGCTCATAGCCCTAGGGATGCGAATTGCAGTTGTAGATAAAGAGAGGTGTCAGCCGAAGAAGTGCGGTCAGGAATGCCTGAAATATTGTCCCAAGGTAAGGACTGGAGATGAAACTGTTGTTGTAGCTGAAAAGGCGATAATAGCGGAAGAACTCTGCGTAGGTTGCGGAATATGCGTTAAAAAGTGTCCGATGAAAGCGATAAGCATTGTAGGCTTGCCAGAAAGGCTCGAAGGGATGGAAGTCCACCGCTACGGCAAAAACGGCTTTGTTCTTTACAACCTTCCGATTCCTAGGAATGGGGCTGTTGTTGGCATTGTCGGTGCCAATGGAACTGGGAAAAGTACGGCTGTTAAGATTCTCTCTGGACAGCTAAAGCCAAATCTTGGAAAAGACTCCGCAGAGTGGGATGAGATAATAGAGCGATTTTCTGGAACCGAACTGATGGATTACCTGAAAAGGCTCAGTAATGGGAAAATAAAGGCCAGCATAAAGCCTCAGTACATAGAAGCGATCCCGAAGGTTTTCAAGGGTAGAACAAGGGATTTGCTTGAAAAATTTGATGAGAGAGATGTCTTGGAAATCGCGGTAGAAAAACTGAATCTCGAAAATTCTCTGGAAAGAAATCTTTCCGATCTCAGCGGTGGGGAGCTTCAGAGGGTTGCAATAGCTGTTTGCTACATTAGGGATGCGGACTTTTACTTCTTTGATGAAGTGACACCATATCTTGATATATACCAGAGGATTGCGGTTGCCAATTTTATAAGAGAATTGGCAAAGGAAAAGCCTGTGATGATTGTTGAACACGATCTGGCCATATTGGACATGCTTGCGGATTTTGTGCATATAACTTACGGAATTTCGGGCGTTTATGGGGTTTTCACAAATCCAAAATCTGCTAGGGTTGGAATAAATCAGTATCTTTCCGGATACCTTGTGGAGGAGAACATAAGAATAAGGGATAAGAAAATTGAGTTTGAAATTCTGAGACCGAGAGAAAGTGTTTCCGAGAAAATTCTGTTGCAATATCCCTCTTTTAAGATAACCCTCGATGGTTTCAGGCTGTTTGCCGAGGAAGGGGACATAAGAGTTGGCGAGATACTTGGTGTCGTCGGGCCAAATGCAATTGGAAAATCTACTTTTGTCAGAGTTCTTGCAGGGGTTATCGAAGATGATGAAAAGAGAGTTGAGATGAAGTTAAAGGTCAGCTACAAGCCGCAGTATGTGAAAGGAGATATAGATGAGCTGGTGGAAGTCTTTCTGAGAAAAATAAATCCAATGATATACTCTTCATATATAAAAACAGAATTTCTGAAACCATTGGATATAGAAAACCTTATGGATAGAATGATTTCCGATCTCAGCGGTGGAGAGCTTCAGAGGGTTGCAATAGCCGCATGTCTTTTGAGGGAAGCGGATTTATATCTTCTCGATGAGCCTACGGCTCACTTAGATGTTGAACAAAGAAACGAGGTTGCAAAAGTCATAAGGAGGTTCGCTCTGAACAACTCGAAGAGCGTTTTGGTCGTCGACCATGACATTTACTTCATAGACATGGTGAGCGATAGGATAATGCTATTCGACGGAATTCCGGGAAAGGAGGGATTTGCTAAAAGAGCCGTTGGGATGAGAGAGGGGATGAACAGATTTTTATCGAAGCTTGGAATAACCTTCAGGAGAGATGAGGAAACGAAGAGACCGAGGATCAACAAACCAGATTCGAGGCTGGACAGGGAGCAGAAAGCGGCCGGAGAATATTACTACTATTACAGCTAAAGACGGCTTTTAAAAGCAAAATGTTTACTCAAAACTTTTGTTTGGAAGAATCAGATTTTTCGATCTATAACCTTCGCACCCTTCTTGTTACCGACTATAACCGCATCTATAAGCTTTGAAGGAAAAATACCGGTTTCTATAATTCCCGGAATTGTTTTTAGTTTGTTTTCAACTTCTTCCGGATTTTCAAGAACCCCAAAATCGCAGTCGAGTATGAAGTTCCCGTTATCGGTAATTATTGGGCCAACCTTTCCTTTCCCCTCTCTCAGTATGGGTTTGCAGATTTTTGAGAGCTCTCTTAAAACGAAGCCGTAAGCAAATGGCAAAACTTCGACGGGAACATGAATTGTGAGTTTTTCTGAAAGCTTGGACTCATCTGCGATAATCACAACCTTCTTGCTTGCGAAGGCAACTATCTTTTCCCTCGTCATCGCGGCGCCGCCACCTTTGATGCAGTTCAGCTTTGAATCAACTTGGTCTGCTCCATCTATACATATTTCTGGCTCCATTTCAAGGAGATCTACTATTTTTATACCATTTTTTATTGCCGAAAGCATTGCTTGGTAACTGCTCGGGATTCCGTAGACAACGATCCCCTCATTTCTTATTCTTTCACCTAGAAGATTCAGGAAAACCTCCACTGTGCTTCCGGAACCTATTCCTATAGTCATCCCATCCTTTATCAATCCAAGGGCGAGCTTAGACGCGTTGAGCTTCCCATTCATTTTCCCATCCTTCCAAGGCTTTTTTTGACGTTGCATCTAGTGATATTGGAGTTATAGATACGAAACCTTTCCTCAGAGCTTCAAGATCGCTCCCCTCTTCAGCTTCCTCGATCTCTATTCCGTGTATCCAGTAATACTCCCTACCCCTTGGGTCGAAGCGCTTCTCCACTCTGGTTCTGTACATCTTTCTTGCCAGCTTTGTAATTTTTATCTTCCCGTTGAAATTCTTGGGAACATTGATATTTAAGACATCAACACCCTCCGGAAGTCCCTCTTTCAGAACTTTCTTGGCAACCCAGTTAAGAACCATTTTTGCATCCTCAAAATTCCCTTCCGTTGTTGGCTCAAATTTATCTCTGTCATGCATTTCTACTGAAATCGCTATTGCCTTGCATCCCTGTGTTGCAGCTTCTAATGCGGAGCAGACGGTTCCGGAGGTTGTAACAGCCTCAGTTGAAAGGTTCTCGCCCAGATTTATTCCGCAAACTGTGAGATCCGGAATTTTGCCTATTATTCCGTATATCCCCAGTATCACCGAATCCGTTGGGGTCCCATCGATGGCGTAGGCTTTCATTCCGTTAAAGTTCATCTCGTAAATCCTTACAGGGCGCATTATCGATATGCTCCTTCCAACTGCGCTCATCTGGGCCATCGGAGCGACTACCACAACCCTGTCTATTTTGCTCAGAACCTCGTACGCAGCCCTCAGTCCGGCGGAATAAATTCCGTCATCGTTGGTTAGCAGTATCATAGCTCCCTTTCCCTTTCATCTATCATCAGCGCTATCTCGTTTACATCCTCGGCGCAGATCTTTTTCTCCGTCTTCAATCCCTTTTCTTCAGCAAGCCTTTTCAGTCTTTCGGAATGGATTAGCAGCTGGGATACAACATAACTCTTTAGCAGGAATAAATTTCTCATCGCGAGCTCGCCGCTTATTTTCCCGTTTCTGTAGGCGTTTATTATCTCCATGCAGTCCGTTTCGAAAATTCTTTTGACTTTTTCCGGATCTAGAAGCTCGGGAATCAGCTGGAATTCTCCCCTTAAAACCCTGCCTATCATATCAAGATATGAGTTCACGAACATGCTGAAAAGTTCTCTGCCCATATAAAAACGATTGCCCTTATTTAATCATGGTTTATCACAAAGATCATCTGAACTGGATTCGCATTTCCAGCAACGATTCTGAAGCTCTTGGAGGGCGAACCTCTAGGGTAGTTGAGGTCTCGTAATGAGCCAAAGAGCTGACCCGGGGTTAAACCCTTGAGAAAAGATGTAGTCCCAAACTTCCTCGTTCTGGCCGGAACCCCTGCCTTGAAAAG
The DNA here is from genome assembly GCA_964463575.1 of uncultured archaeon. Lineage (GTDB taxonomy): Archaea > Halobacteriota > Archaeoglobi > Archaeoglobales > Archaeoglobaceae > WYZ-LMO2. Next base: position 39,466 of record CAYXCK010000001.1, on the reverse strand, counting down.
CGGGGGAAGAGTTCAGGGTGAGCCGTATTAATTTTTCAGTTCAGAGTTTTTTAAGGAGCAGTAGGGATATTAGCTCGCAAATGACTGAGAAAAGAATCATTAACTCCACTCTGTCGTAAAGGAGGCCAAAGACAGCTCCGCTTATGAAAAATCCAAGTCCCACTGCTGCATTGAAAGTTCCGTAAGCGGTAGCCCTTTTCTGAACTGTGGTGATTTTTGCAACTCCGGCGCGCATTATCGATTCTTGCATTCCGAGAACGGCCCCGAAGAGCATAATCCCCGCGAAGATGTTGCAGGAAAAAGATAAAGCCACCGAGAAGGGAGTCAAAAGCGGGATGAGGATAAGGGATTTGAAGCCGAATCTGTCAAAAAGCCTTCCGGTGATGATTGCAGCGAGAGCATCGATTGCCATTGCAAGAGAATAGGCCAGAGGAATCAATTCCGGTGGTATTAGCCTTTTGAGCTCGGCATGAAATGCGATCAGCTGAAAGCTCGCGAGACCTGAAGTAGAAAATAGGGCGAAGAGCATGTAGGAGTGAAGGGAAACTCCGATATTAGCATCTCTCTGCACTCCCTCCCTGAATTCGGTCTTTGCAAAGTAAAGAAGAAACAATGCAATCGTCGTCGGGATTATTAGTATTGAAAAGCTCTCCCTGTATCCAAGGCCCGCGAAAAGGGCAATCGATATCATCAGCGGTCCAATGATTGCCCCTATCTGATCTATCGCTTCATGAATTCCGAATGCCTTCCCAAAGCCTATCTTGGATGTTGCCATGGAGATTATCGCATCCCTTGCAGGTGTTCTTAGCGCCTTTCCGAGTCTTTCTAATATGAGCAGCAGGATTACGATTTTCCAGGAATTTGCAATCGCTATCAGCGGAATTGAGAGGATCATTATGTATCCCAGAAACACCATCGGCCAGTGAATCGAAAGTCTGTCCGTGAGATAGCCCGAAACAATTCTTAAGGCGTAGCTAAAAAACTCTCCAAGACCTAGAAACAGGCCAAGAAGAAATGCGCTCACACCGAGGGTTGCTAGGTAGGCGCCGGAAATACTTCTAGCCCCTTCGTAGCTTACGTCCGCAAAAAGGCTTACAAGGCCAATTAGGATGAGGAATCTGTATGCTCTGTCCATATCATTCAAAATACCAGCGCAAAGGTTCTCCCTTGAAGATCGCGATGGAACGGTTGCTTGCAGTTACTCTTTTCAGCCTTGCTTCTGCCGTCGCCACTCTAGCGGGCATTTTCTTCATCATGGGGTTTTCCGTTGAAAAAGGTTTGAAAAGCATGCGATGCATCGGAGTTGTATTTAATAAAGTTTTTTAGGCAAATCTTTAAATTTTGAAGAAAAAATGAGCTGTGGACGAAAAACTCTGCCTGATCTGCAGGGGAAGGATGTTCTGCGGAAAAAGCTGTAGGGCATTTGAGCACGAAATCAGAATAACCTATTCAACCGAAATATTCGGTTCATCTCCCCCCTCGATATTTGTCGGGAGGAGGAACTATCCGGAAGTTTTTGCCTGTCCTGCTGTTCCCCCTTTTGTTGGCGACACCGAAATCTACGACAGGCCGGAGCATTGGAGAGAGCTGGGCATAGAGGACATCCTGAACTTCAGGTATTCGCTCATCCTCGGCCAGTTTAAGGTGGATGTCAGAAAATCCGAGTCGAAGATAGCCGAGCTCATTCAGGAACTCAGCCTATTCGAAAAGCCGGTCGATGTTGAGGTTTATTTCGAAAAACCGCCTAGACCAAGGGTTGCACTGGATGATCATCACGCCCCCTTCGGCCCCTTTGCTCCAGCGAGGAAGGCGAGAATCTGCAGTTCATCTAGGGTTCCGAGGATTGTTGAGGAAGTCTATGAAAGCTGGGATCTGAAGGCAACCGATGCTATATGGATGCTTTATGAGAAGAAAATACCTGTATCACACATACAGAAGCTACTGTCTGCGGGTTCCTTGGGAATAAGGAGAAAGCTCGTGCCGACAAGATGGGCAATTACTGCCGTTGATGATACGCTATCTAAGATTTTGATCGATGAAGTCCGTGACTTTCCGATCTTGGACGAGTACAGGGTTTTTGTCCATAGAAAAGCCAACAACCTCTTCATGGCGGTTCTTATTCCAAGAATCTGGAGCTTTGAATGGGGGGAAGCTTGGTTCCCGAACACGACTTGGAACTTTGGAAAAAGCGTTGTGATCGAATGTGACAGTGAGGGATTCAGCGGAAGAAGTGATTACGCAGTTCTCGGGGGCTGCTACTATTCGGCAAGGCTTGGAACGGCTGAATATCTGCAAAGCATTAAAAGGCAGGCAACGGCAATTCTTTGGAGGGAGATATATTCCGGCTTCAGAATTCCAATAGGTGTCTGGTTTGTAAGGGAAAACGTCAGGGAAATGTTCACAAAAAAGCCGGAAATTTTCGATTCTCTCGGGGAGGCGGTCGATTATCTGGCAGCACATTCGAATCTTGTTGAGGAATGGAAGAAAAATTCAAGGCTTTTGAGATTTTTAAGGGAACAGAAGACGCTATGCTCGTTTTGAGGAGAAGGGTGAAGAAAGCTATAGGAAAAAGCGGCCTTCCGGAACTGGATTACACGGTTAATCCCTACATAGGCTGCGCTCATGGTTGCATATACTGCTATGCAAGGCTATACTGCGAGAAGGAAATTGCGGAGAACTGGGGAAATGTGGTTGTTGTTAAAGAAAACATTCCCGAAATTCTTTCTAGGGAATTGAAAAATGTGAAGAAAGGAGTTGTCGCCTTGAGCACGGCGACTGATGCTTATCAATTCCTAGAGGAGAAGGAACAGCTCACGAGAAGGATTTTGAGCATTTTGCTAGAAAATGGTTTCAGGGTGAGTATACAGACAAAAAGCCCACTGGTTCTCAGGGATATGGACATTTTGGTTGAAAATGCGGAAAAAGTTGATGTGGGATTCACAATAACCACACTAAGAGATGATTTTGCAAAAAAAATAGAGCCAAATGCTCCATTACCGAGTGAAAGGGCCAAAGCGTTGAAAAAAATTTCGATGGAAGGGATAAAAACTTGGATCTTTCTTGGCCCTATGATTCCTGGCGAAAAATTCGAGGAAATTGCGGAGCTTGCTAAAGAAACTGAAAGTATTTTATATTATGATAAATATAGAATTAAGCCATTCATGAGATCGGGGCTTGCCAAAGAACTAGCGGAGAAAGCTAGAAAATTTGACTGGTTTGAAGAATTCAAGAAGCTTAAGAAGTACTGCGAGGTTCTTGGAGTTTCCTTAAAATCGGCTTTTGATTGAGAAGCCTTATTAACCGAGGAAGTTATTTGCCTCGTGGACTATACTGCAAAGGATATCACAGTTCTAGATGACCTTGAAGCGGTCAGAAAAAGGCCCGGGATGTATATTGGAAGCGTTGGATCAAAGGGGCTGCATCATCTGCTCTGGGAAGTCGTGGACAACAGTGTGGATGAGGCACTTGCGGGATATTGCAACAAGATTATCGTAACTCTCCATTCCGATGGATCCGCAAGCGTTGAAGACAACGGCAGAGGAATACCGGTTGATATGCACGAGCTCGGAAGGCCGGCGCTTGAGATAGTCATGACGAAACTCCACGCAGGTGGAAAGTTTGGAAACAAGGTTTACAAGGTTGCCGGAGGTTTGCATGGTGTTGGAGTTTCCGTGGTAAATGCCTTATCGGAATGGCTTGAGGTTTGGGTGAAAAGGGACGGCAAGATACACTACCAGAGATACGAGAGGGGTGTACCGAAAACCGATGTGATTGTAGTTGGTGAGACTAATGAAACGGGTACAAAGATTAGATTCAAGCCCGATCCAGAGATTTTTGAGGAGCTCAATTTTGACTACAATACTGTTTCCAGAAGGCTGAAAGAGATAGCGTACCTGAACGCTGGGCTTAGAGTAATTCTGAGGGATGAAAGGACTGGTATGGAAAAGGAATACGTGTTTACTGAGGGAATAGTAGGACTTCTAAAGAGTTTGAACAAGGGCAAGAAAGTTTTGCACGAGCCGATTTACATTCAGGGCAGTAAAAACGGCATATTTGTGGAGATAGCCTTTCAGTTTACGGATTCGGAGATCGAAAGTGTACATGCATTTGCAAACAATATAAAAAACACTGATGGGGGAACTCATGTTATCGGCTTTAAGGCAGGGCTAACGAGAGCTGTAAACGAATACGGAAAAAGGAACTTTAAGAAGTTCGAGATTCTGAGCGGTGCGGAGATAAGGGAGGGTTTAACTGCTGTTATAAGCGTTAAGGTTCCGAACCCGCAGTTTGAAGGGCAGACTAAAAGCAAGCTGACAAACAGCGAAGTCAAAACGGTTGTTGAATCCGTGGTATATTCGGGGGTATTAAAATGGTTTGAAGAAAATTCAAAGGAGTCGGAAGCGCTGATAAACAGATTCATTCTTATTAAAAGAGCTAAAGAAGCAGCAAAAAGGGCTAAAGAGCTTGTAAAGAAGAGAGAAGAAGTATCCATCACATTACCCGGAAAGCTTGCGGACTGTTCTTCGAGAAAGGTTGAGGAGAGGGAGCTGTTTATAGTTGAGGGAGAATCAGCGGGTGGTTCTGCTAAGCAGGCAAGAGATAGGAGATTTCAGGCAATTCTCCCAATAAGGGGCAAGATAATAAATGTGGAAAAAGCCGGAATGGTTAAAATACTGAAAAACGAGGAGATAAAGGCGATAATCACTGCCATCGGAGCGGGGATAGACGAGAACTTTGAACTAAGCAAAGCAAGGTATTCGAAAATCATAATCATGACTGATGCCGATGTCGACGGTTCCCATATAAGAACCTTGCTCCTTGCCTTCTTTTACAGACACATGAGGCCCTTGATCGAAGCTGGGAGGCTTTTCATCGCACAGCCACCCCTTTACGGTGTGAAAAAGGGCGGGAAGATATACTATGCATACAGTGATGCCGAACTTAGGAAATTGCTGGAAAAGCTCGGAGAGGCTGAAGTTCAAAGATACAAGGGGCTTGGTGAAATGAATCCCGAACAGTTATGGGAAACCACTATGAATCCCGAAAAAAGAATACTGATTCAGGTGAAAATAGAAGACGCGAAGAAGGCGGATGAACTTTTCAGAATACTGATGGGAGAGGACGTTGAAAGCAGAAAGAACTTCATACTTACCCATGCTAAAGAGGTGAGAAGTCTTGATGTTTAATTTTGAAAGATATTCGAGGCAAATAGAAATTTTTGGTCTAAAGGGTCAGGAAAAATTGCTGAACTCCTCTGCACTTGTAATTGGGGCGGGAGGACTAGGAAGCGCTGCAATTCAGTTTCTAGCTGCGGCCGGGATTGGTAGAATGGGAATAGTTGATGGAGACATTGTTGACGAATCGAATCTGCAGAGGCAAACAATACATGCGGGAAACATTGGAATGAACAAGGCCGAGTCAGCGTGCATTTTTGTTGAAAAGCTCAATCCAGAAGTCGTTGTTGACGTTTATCCGTATCATCTAAATCCTAGAAATTCAGAAAAAATTATAAAAAATTATGATGTAATTTTGGGCTGTCCTGACAACTTTGCAACCCGTTTTTTAATAAATGATACCTGCAATCTGTTCTCAAAGCCCTTTGTTCATTCTGCCGTTTATGCCTTTGAAGGGGAAATAGCGACCTTTCTGGGAAAACCCTGTTACCGCTGTTACATTCCAAAGGCTCCTAGTTTGCAGGCTAGGGCAATAGTTGGTGCGGTGGCAGGGCTTTTTGGATGTTTCCAGGCACTGGAAGCGATTAAAATAATAACTGGTTATGGGAAATTTTTAACGGGAAGAATTATTCGTATCGACTTGGGTTCAATGGTCTTCTTCGAAATTCCTATTTCCGAGAGAAATAACTGTCCTGTTTGTAGCGGAAAACTTAGGGGCATTTTTGAGGAGAACTATGAAGGGGATTGCGAGGTTGTTAGGTATTCCTGATTTTTTTGGCTGTGAAAGATTTTAAATAGCTTGACTACATGAGGCATGGATCTAATTTGCAGATTCGTATACAAGGACGGTAAAGAGTTCGGAGAGAGCATAGATGTTTTCGAGAATCATTTGATAGTTAAGGTCCATGACAAATTCATAGCGGTTCCCTTAGAGGTTGTTAGCTTTGACGGTGAGAAAATCTACATTGGAGATTTCGATGAGAAAATGGCCCTGGAAATCGGAAATAGATGGTTGAGCAAATCTAGGGCCTATGATGAAAAAGAATTAAACTGGTGAAAATATGGAACTGAAGCAGGTTATAGTGGTCAGGGATGATCTGAACTTATCAAGAGGTAAGCTGGCAGTTCAGGTGGCTCATGCAAGCATTCTTGGTTTTCTGAAGAGTGAGAAAGAAAAAAGAGACGTCTGGCTGAGAGAGGGACAGAAAAAGATAGTTCTGAAAGTTAGAAACTTGGATGAGCTTTTTGAAATAAAAAACAAGGCCGAAAGAGAGAAACTGGCGACCGCAATTGTAGAAGATGCAGGACTTACAGAAGTGCCACCGGGAACAATTACTGCCTTGGTAATAGGGCCGGATGAAGCAAAGAAAATAGACAAGATTACTGGGAGTTTGCCGCTGCTTTAGGGTTCAATTCCCCTATCACTTATAACGAATTCGCAGCTTTCCCCCTCCTTTTTAAATCTGTGTTTCACAAGAATTGCCCTTCTAACCGAGCCTAATTTTTCGAGAAAAATTGCGGTTTTGGAAAGATGCTCCAAACTTGTTCCACCCAAGGGTCTATCCTGTCCTGTTTTTACATCTGTGAACATCTGATTGGTGATTATAGCTGCGAGATCCAGTTTTCTCGCAAGGCTTAGTAGAAATGTTAGCTGGGCAGTTAGCTCTCTTTTTATCTTCACTTGTCTCTCCTCGTCTTCGAGCTCGCTTCTGTAAAGGGCAGTAAAGCTGTCAACAATTACTAGCTTTACGTTCTCTTCCTTGCAAAGCTTTTCAGCCTCTTTTAGTGCTGCGGCCTGCTGTTTGAAAGTAAAGACTTCTTGGACATACACGTTTGAAAATAGGGAGAGATCTTCCTGGAAGATTTGTCTCACTCTTTCGGCAGATAGACCTTCAGTGTCTATATAAGCTACCTTGTAATGTTTCGCCGCGTTCTTGGCAAACATGAGACATAGGGTAGTTTTTCCAGTTCCACTAGCACCAAAAATATGGGTTAAAGTCCCAGTTTCAACTCCCCCTCCTAGAAGAGCGTCTATACAACTACTTCCGCTCGGAATGAACATCCTCGCACCTCAGCATCTGGTAAACCTTGAAAATTGAAATGTCGAGCTCTCTGGCAATTCTAGCGACATCTTCAAATTCCGGTTTGAAAGTTCCTAGGCTCTTTGAGCGCTTGAACTTTACTCTGAAATTTTTCCCCATTATGCATACTTCTTTTTCCTCTATTTCCCTATCGGCGATCGTTCTGTGGTATACGGGGATAATTCTAACTCCCAAACTTCCCGTCTCTTTCATCAAAATCCTTGCGATATCTTCGGCTTCGCTCATCGTGGCAATTACCCTCATCAAAATAGTGGGCCTAGATTTTTTCCCCACTGCTGGAATTGCAATTGCATCGATGCATTTTTCTCTGATCTTTTCGAGAGCAAAGCCAACTTCTTCGCCACTGAGATCATCCACTTGCGTTTCAAGAACTGCGATACTGTCATGGATCTCAGCGATTCCAAGAATCAGCCTTATAACGTTTGGGACATCGCTTTCTCGGCTTCCTGCTCCGTAGGAAATTCTTTCTATCCTCAGAGGCTGTCTAAACACTCCTTCGCAGTAGTATGCAAGTATAGCCGAAGCTGTGGGAGTCAGAAGCTCCCCACTACCCTCAAATACAACCTCTAGCTTCGATTTTTTCAAGATTTCAAGGACTGCGGGTGTTGGAACTGGATATTTTCCGTGCGAAAATTCAACGAAACCGCTTCCGGTTCTTATTGGATTTGCAAATATCCTGTAGCCTTCGCGCAGCAACCTTCTTATCCCCATTGCGGAGCAAACGATATCGAAAATGGCATCATCTCCCCCGAGTTCGTGAAAAACCGCATTTCTGTAATCTCTTCCATGAACGGCTCCCTCGGCTTTTGCGAGAATTTCGAAAATCTTTTTTGCATCATCTCTCACATCTTTTTCGATTTTTGATCTTTCGAGCATCTCTATTATTTCCTTGAAATTCCTCTCCGTTCTTTTTTCCTTCACAACGACCCTCTTTGCCACTATCCCTCTTTTCATCACTTCCCCGATTTCGAAATCTATATCGAGTGAGAATTCATTTTTTACAGATTCTAGGTCATCTTTATCTAGCGAAACACCAAGCAGGGCTGAAATTATCATGTCTCCGCTAGCTCCGTTGAAGGCGTCAAATATCGCAACCTTCATCAAACCACCACAAGTCTTTTTAATACTCAAAATAAAAAAGTGTAGGTGAAAAGATGGAACTCACGCTCAAAGTCAACCAAGCTTATCCTAGTGATTCGGGAAGGGGAATAGCGAGACTTGATCCGGATGCGATGATGAAACTTCAAATTTCTCCGGGAGATGTGATAGAGATAGAGGGTAAAAGAAAGACCGTCGCGAAAGTTTGGAGATCCCCGAAGAGGGATTGGGGAAAGAACATAATAAGAATAGACCACTTTACAAGAGAAAACGCAGGGATAGGAGTTGGGGATCTTGTTAAGATTAGGAAGGTAAATTACTCGATAGCGAAAACAGTTGTTTTGGCTCCAACAAAGAAAATAGAGATGAGGATATACGGAATAGATCCGGGAGAATATTTGAAGCATCAATTCCTGAAAAGACCTTTGGTTGAAGGCGACTTACTTCCGCTCATAGGCTCTCCCGCGATAACCGGATTCGGGAGATATGGGCAGCAGAATCAAGCGGTAGTTTTTGTCGCGCTGAAGACAGAACCCAAAGGGCCTGTGATAATGGATGAATCGACTAGGGTTATATACCGCGATCATCCGGTTAGGGGCTTTGAAAAAGTGGGCAAAGCCGGGGTTACGTACGAGGACATCGGTGGGCTGAAAGAAGAACTCCAGAAGGTAAGGGAAATAATAGAGCTTCCTTTGAAGTATCCGGAACTTTTCAAGCGCCTCGGCATCGAACCGCCTAAAGGAGTCCTGCTCTACGGTCCTCCGGGCACTGGAAAGACTTTAATTGCGAAGGCTGTAGCGAATGAAATAGGGGCTAGCTTCTTCACGATAAATGGTCCGGAGATAATGAGCAAATTCTATGGTGAATCGGAGCAGAGGCTTAGGGAGATATTTGAAGAAGCTAAACAGAATGCCCCAAGTATTATATTCATCGATGAAATAGATTCAATTGCACCGAGAAGGGAAGATGTTACAGGAGAAGTCGAGAGGAGAGTTGTAGCACAGCTTTTGACTTTAATGGATGGTCTTGAAGAGAGGGGACAGGTAATAGTAATAGGGGCTACAAACAGAATCGATGCGGTAGATCCCGCCTTAAGAAGGCCCGGTAGGTTTGACAGGGAGATAGAAATTGGCGTTCCGGACAGGGAAGGTAGATTCGAGATTCTTCAAATTCACACACGTAACATGCCCTTGGAACCGAAATATCTGAGAGAATTCGCTCTAGAAGCTCTTGAAAGAATTAAGAAGAATATTGAAGATCCGAAAGTACATAAAGACATAGAATTTGCAATTGAAGAGGTTAAAAAGCTTGAAAGAGAACAGGAAATAGAGAGGACCATTAAATCCATTCTCCCACAAGAAATTCTGAATGAGGTTGAGAACGAAATAATAAGGGCCATGCTAAAGAGAGTTGCGGATCAAACCCATGGCTTCGTAGGTGCGGACATCGAAGCTCTTTGCAAGGAAGCGGCGATGAAGGCGCTGAGGAGATATCTTCCGAGCATAGATCTTGAGGCGGAGGAAATTCCAATAGAGGTTCTTGAGTCTATGAGGGTAAAGTGGGAAGATTTCCTCGAGGCCCTTAAGGAAATAGAGCCCTCTGCAATGAGGGAAGTCCTTGTGGAGATTCCCAAGGTGACATGGGAAGACGTTGGTGGTCTTGAAGATGTGAAGAGGGAAATAATCGAAGCGGTTGAATGGCCTCTCAAGTATCCTGAGAAATTCAAGAAGTTTGGAATAAGGCCACCTAAAGGAGTCCTGCTCTACGGTCCTCCGGGCACTGGAAAGACTTTAATTGCGAAGGCTGTAGCGAATGAGTCTGAGGCTAACTTCATAAGCATTAAGGGCGGCGAGCTGCTAAGCAAGTGGCTTGGAGAGAGCGAAAAAGCTGTAAGGAAGATTTTCAGAAAAGCGAGGCAGGTTGCACCTTGCATAATATTCTTTGACGAAATAGATGCAATTGCGCAAATGAGAGGAATAGATGAGGGTAGCAGAGCAGTAGAGAGGGTGCTGAATCAACTCCTGATAGAAATGGATGGTCTTGAAGAATTGCACGGGGTTATTGTCATTGGCGCAACGAACAGGCCCGACATACTAGATCCAGCGCTGCTAAGACCTGGAAGATTTGACAGACTCGTTTATGTCAGACCACCGGATAAGAAGAGCAGGCTTGCAATATTTAAGATACATACCAGAAACATGCCTCTGGCTGAAGACGTCGATCTCAACGAATTGGCAGAAATAACGGAAGGTTATGTCGGCGCTGACATAGAGGCAATTTGCAGAGAAGCTGTTATGCTCGCGCTCAGAGAAAACCCCAATGCTGAAAAGATCGAGATGAGACATTTCTATGAGGCAATTAAGAAGATAAAACCGAGCGTGAATGAAGTTATGCTAAGTTTCTACGAAAGATTTGAGGAGAGAATAAAGACTGAGAAGCTCAAAGTTTCTGCTAAGCCGATTGGATATGGCTGACGATTCTTAAAAAAATATCTCTCCTTTCAAATACCTTTTTAAATACCCCTTTTTCGCTTCCACTTGCAAGGATAGAAACGACAGGATCTCCTTTTTTGTATTTGCCCCAGGGGATGTCTGCGAAGAATGGGTTTCCTGTCAGGTCTTTTTTTATTGAAATGTCTTCTTTGGCAAATAGGATTGCTCTAATTGCGAATCTTTTTGCCTTTGGTTTTTCAATTTTCTTTTCTTCAAAGGCCTTTACGTGTAAATAAAAAAGATTGACGTCGAAGCACCATTCCACGCTATCCAGAGACCCCTGAAATCTCGGATTAAGTTCTAGAACATAGGGTCTCTCTGCTAGAATGAAATCAACTCCCACGGAACCTCTCAAATCGAAAAGCTGAACAGTATCTATAGCGATTCTCTCAATTTCTCTTCTTTTTTCATCATCAACGATCAGGGGGGTGAGATTACCGCTGTATCTGAATCCGTCGGCGTACATTTCTTTCCATCCGGAGAAAATCCTGTTTATGGCAATCGGTAAAATCTCTTTTCCGCATATAAGCGAGACGCTACAAGGAATCCCCTCAACAAATCTCTGGAATATTACTCCCTTTTCATCTCCATTTGCAAACTTTACACCCTCTCCTCCGCCACCAATTCTTGGCTTTGCGATTGCTTTGCCTTCGGGTTTTTTCAGTACTTCTGGATGGGGTATACCGGCTTTTTCGAGTATTTTGTAAAATTCCAGCTTGTCTATTATCCTCTTACTTTCCTTCGGATCATTGCAAAGCAGATCTGCATCGACTTCAAGAGTTTCAGCATTGGAACAAAGAATTACCTTGGCATTCTTTTCTTGAGCAATTTTCTCGGCCAAAGCTCTGCAATCGCCACTCATTTCATAAACTTCTTTGCAGTATAGCTTTAAATCTAGGTCAGCATATTTCGTGATCGCGTAGACATCATATCCGGCTTTTTTTGCCGATTGAGCAACGTTTCTGACGTTTGTTCCTACTAGGAGCACTTTCTCAGGCATCTTCTGATTACATCTTCTTCTTCGCTCCTGTAAATTTCTTTTGCGCTTCCATCACCGAGAACTTTTAGACCTCGGAAGATCACGGCCGGAATTCCGTCTCCAGCTTCTCCCATAAGAAGATTTGCAAAAGCCGCTATCTCGTCAGCGATGCATTCAACCGTTACTTCAAGCTTGTTGCCGTAAAGATCTGTTTCGCCCCTCCAATCTCTCATCGCGGAAACTCCGGAAATTCCCATTGCTATTCCAACTACCCCCTTTCTGAAGCATCTTCCGTTTGTATCTGTGATTATAACCCCAACTTTTTTTCCAAGCTTTTCAAATTCCTCTCTAATTCTCTCCGCGCTCTTGTCTGGGTCGATCGGAGGGAGCAGTATTTTGCCTTTATCGATGTTTGATGCATCTATGCCCGCATTGACGCAAATGTTGCCGTATTTTGCTTTAACAAGAAGGAAAGGCTCCCTGATTAGAATTTCCTCGCTCTCCTCTATAACAGCCTGAATGAATTCAGGTGGTTTTGCGACCTTCTTGCTCAATTCTATGGCCAGCGAACTTGGTTTATAGTTGGAGAGATTTTTCACCCTCCCCTCGGATTTTGAAACTATCGTGGAACATACAACGATCACGTCGCCATCTTTTACTTCCACTTTCTCGCTTATCAGCTTTGCTATGTTGTCCCCTTCTTTAATCAGAGGCAAACCTTTTACTGGTATTACTTCAAGATTTCCTTGCAAGATATTCGAAGACGATACGAAGAATTTCTTCTCTGCTTGGCAGAACTGCAACTGCTCCCTGGGCAAGTTCTTTCTTTCCTCCGCCACTTCCTTTCGCATATTTACCAACCTCCTTTAGTATTTCCCTAGCATCGTAATCTTTACCGGCAAATGTCACAACAAATACCTTTCCCTCGCTCTTTGCCATTAGACATCCAACAGCCCCTTTCTTTGAGAGATAGTCTCCGAGTTTCAAAAGTTCGTTCATATCCGCGCTTAATATTTCAACTACTACCTTAACTGAATTGAAATCCTCGGCATTTTTAAGCAAAACTTCTCCTTTAATCTTCGCAAGCTCCTCTTTAAGTCTTTCTATCTCCTTTTTCTGTTCTTTCCACTCTTCAAAAAACCTTTCAACGGTTCTCGGCAGAACTTTTGGTTCAACCCTCAGAATTTTGCTCGATTCTCTAAGGATCGCCTCCATTTTTGCAATGGCCTCGATAGCGGCTTCAGCGGTTGCGAATTCGAATCGGAGTACTCCATCTTGAATTGCGTCAACGTTAAGTATCTTTATCAGGCCGATCTCCCCTGTGCTTGAGCAGTGGGTCCCTCCACAGGCTTGAACGTCATCTCCAACTTGAACTATTCTTATTACCCTTCCTGGGGGAACCCCACCTTGGTAAAGCCTGAAACCGAACTCCCTCTCAGCCTCAATCCTGTCCATCCAGAACCATTTTATTGGCTTGTTCGCGAATACTTCTTTGTTTACGATCATTTCGATTCTCCTTATTTCTTCGTCGCTCAGTTTTTTGTAGTGGGTTACATCGAGTCTAGCTTTTTCCGCCTCTTTTTTGGCACCGGCTTGCCATACATGTTTTCCGTAAAGCTTCTGGAGTGTGTACAATAGCAAATGAGTTGCAGAATGATGCCTCATGTGTCTGAGCCTTTTCTCGGCATCTATAACTCCCTTTACCTCCCCCTTTATCTCTTTTGCATTTTCGACTTTATGGAGAACTATTCCATCGACCTCAAGAACCTTCGAAACAAAGTATTTTTCACCATCAGAAATTATGTAACCAGTGTCACTCTCCTGACCTCCGCTTTCGGGATAAAAAGCGGTTTTATCGAGGATTAAATATCCATTTTCAAATCCAAGAACTTTTGCGGTAAATTCAAAAAGCTTTGGATTTTCGTAGTAGAGCTTGGATGTCTTCGGGTATACGTTTTTCAGTGTCACTATTTCCTTCTTCTCCTTTTCGGCCTTGGAATGCATTTTTGCGAGTTCGCTGTAAATGTCAACTTCCTCAACTTCAACCCCTTTTTCTTTCGCAATTCTGTAAACTAGTTCGGCCGGAAGTCCGTGGGACTCGTAAAATTCTATCAGATCGTCTTTGTCTATCTTCTTCTTTTTCCCCACGGTTCTTTCTACTATCTTTACACCTTTTTCTATGCTTGTCTTGAACCTTTCTTTTTCGAGCTCTAGAATTTCGTATATCGTTTCCAGAGGAATTTCAAATTTGAATCCAAGTATTTTATTATGCATTTCAACTAGATCTGGTAGTTCTAGCGATATTTGCAATTCTTCAGCCAGTCTTAGACTTCTTCTTATCATCAATCTAGCCAGATATCCTGCTCCAGCATTGGAAGGTACTAACCCGTCTCCAAGCATGAAGAGAATGCATCTGCTGTGATCCGCGAGCGCGTAAACCTTTGCAACGGAATCGATTGTTTGCCTAACCTCATCTACATCCATATCAAATCTCTTTGCGACCTCGAACGGCAGGGAATCCTTTGGAATTCCCAATCCTGCAAGTTTTGAGGCTTCTGCTATGATATTTCTAAAATCTCTCTTTTTCAGTTCCTTAAGTCCGCTGGAGCTGTATATCTCGTCTAAAACTCTGTCAAAGATAGCATCGTAAACTGTGGGGCTCCCTTTGCTCATCCAGACGAACCTTTCGAGACCATAACCCGTGTCGACAATATAATTCTTCATCCTTCTGTATCTCTCCCCTTTTATCACGATATCGCCATCCTCGCTCAGTTCAAGGTTCATGAAGACTAGAGTTGCGAGTTCTAAACCTCTTACTATTGCCTCAAGACAGGGGCCAGCATTTCCGCCGCCAGCCCACGGTTCTTCCTTGTATACTATTTCATCCCTTTTAACCCCGAGTTTTTCTAGGAGTTCTGTGCAGTAAGCTACTGTCTCGTTTTTCCAGTATATCTCCTTTTCTGGGTAGTTAAAGGCATGATGTGCCATCATCTCGAAGAGAGTCAAATGTCTTCCACTCCTCCCAACGCTTTCGAGATCGTCCAGCCTTATGCAGGGCTGTGAGATCGTCAGAGGATTTGCCGGAGGTGGAGCGATACCAGACGTGACAAATGGCTGGAAATCCGCAATGCTCGCGATGGTTAGATAAATGTCGTCTCTCCATCTTGCCACAACTGGATACCTTTCAATTCTTTTGTGTCCTCTCTCCTCAAAGAAGCGCAGGTAAAATTCTCTCATTTCAGAAAGCTCGAAAATGCGACTGAACGGGGAATTACCAATGAAGGTGTATCCTCCACAGGGGGGATCGCCGCAGATTTCTCTATCTTCCCTCGTCGTCCAGAAGTATTTTCCGCATTTTGGGCACTTTTTTCTAATGAACCCGTTCTCTTTTAGAAATGAGATATCGAGATACTCTTTTTCTAGCGTCATTGTGCTCAGTTAAACTCTCGGTATATATCATTCTCGTCCCCTGAAATCAAAAATCGCAAGCTATTTATATGACGGGTGGAAGGGGAAATGGGGTGATTGAATGCCGGAGCTTGAAGTGAAGGGTAAAAAACTAAGACTCGATGAAGATGGTTTTCTACAGGACTGGGAGGAATGGGATGAAGAAGTTGCAAAGGCAATAGCGGCAGATTCAAGGTTTACTCCGCAGCCAATCCTTGAACTTACGGAAGAACACTGGAAGGTTATAAGATACCTAAGAGACTACTTCATCAAATATGGTGTAGCCCCGCCCATTAGAATGCTTGTTAAACAGATGAAGAAAGATATAGGACCGCATGTAGATCTTCAGTACATCTATAAGTTGTTCCCCCAAGGTCCAGCAAAGGACGCCTGTAGGATTGCCGGTTTGCCGAAACCGACCGGCTGCGTTTAAACTTTTTTTATATATTTGTGATTTCTGTGGATAGGCTTGCAAGGAGATTGTTGGAAGTAGGTGCTCTGAAATTCGGTGATTTCGTTCTTTCATCTGGAAAAAGGAGCAATGTTTATGTTGACATCAAGATGGCATCCACTTTTCCGGATATTCTGGAAATGATAGCAGAGGCGATGAGTGAGAAACTAGTAAATATAGAATTCGACAAGATCGCATGCATAGAATTGGGCGGAGTACCTATAGCGACGGCCGTTTCTTTAAAGCTTAGAAAACCGATTATAATTTTCAGAAAAGAGAAGAAAGAACATGGCTTAATTGATGACATGGTTGGAGAACTGAAACCGGGGGAAAGAGTGGTTGTAGTTGAAGACGTCATAACGACGGGAAAATCGGCCATATCAGTTGCAAAGAGGGTTGAACAGAGAGGGGGAAAAGTTGTTAAGATTTTGGCGGTTGTTGACAGAGAAGAGGGAGAATTGCAGTTTGAAAGTATTTTGAAGTTGAGGGATTTAATAAAAATAAAAGATTTCCTCAATTCTTCCAAAACCTAAATCGGTTGCCTCCTTTTCTGCTTCTTCAATTCCAACGTTGAAATCGTAGCTGGAAAGAGATTTCTTTACTATTTCTTTTGGGAATCCTGTTATCTCGGCAATTTTTGCCACTCCCCTGTTAGCCGAGGATTTGTCGTAATATTTTAGGAAATCCTCGAACAAATCTCGATTGAGCGCTAGGAAATCCTCATTAACGGCTAGCGAACAGCAAACAAAGTCCCCCAAGATTTCGCTAAAGTACTCGATACAGCTGAAAGTCGAAAGATAAGGCTCCCAAATTGCTATTCCTTTGAGTTTCCCGAAGTTCGCTATCATCTCTTCGGGGGAATCAAAAAACTTTATCTCTTCTTTTATACCCTTTGCTTTTACGTACCTTCTCAACATCCTTTCCATTGTGGAAAATTCGGAACATCCAAATCCTTTTGCGTTTGAAAAAGCTATTCCACTTCCGTTCATTGCAACAACCCTGAATATCTTTATGTTTTTCATTAGAACTCCAAAGAATACTTGGGTAATGAATGGGGATGCTAGTATATCCACGCATCCATGAACAAGATCTTTCGTCGCCTCTAAGCCGTTCCTGTATAATTTGAATATTGCATTTACTTTTTCTCCGGCATCCACGACTTTAGCGTATTCGCTTGCTTTAAGGAATCCGATTCTTAGGACACCATCTATCGGTTTCGGGCAATGCTTTATAAGCCAAACTCTATAGCTTTTCTGCGATACCTCCTCCCTGAAAATGATCCTTTTCTCCTCTAGCTGGGATAGAATTTCCGAAACAGTTGACTTTGAAAGATTCAATTTTTTTGCTATTTCACTCTGTAAAAGTCCCCTGTCTTTTGCGGATTCGAGCAGGGAAATTATCCTCTCTTCAGCCCTCATTCAAGAACTCTTTTTACCCAATCAACAACCATTTCGACTCTCTCCAATGCTGTGCCGAGATAATTCTCTGGCTTGAGTAGTTCAGATAGCTCTTCTTTTGTAAAGTATCGCATAATTTCTCCGTCTTTAAGCAGTTCTTCGAGGAGTGAGCTTTTATTAGCGTAGGCCCTCATTGAAGCCCTTCTTAGTATTTCGTGAGCAATTTGCCTATCCACTCCCTTTTTTGTCAGGGCAATCATTACCGCTTCGCCCATGTTTAACCCTTTTTGCATTTCGAGGTTCTTTCTGACGTTTTCCAGATCAATGGCAATCCCAAGAACAACCTTTATCATTCTTGTTAAGATATGGTCTGCAAGAATTGTTGCCTCCAGAAGCGTAATTCTTTCGGCTGACGAATTTGTCAGGTCTCTTTCTTCCCAGAGAATTGCGGACTGATGCTGCGGCTCGACAAATGCCCTGACTATCCTTGCAAGTCCGCAAATGTTCTCGCTATCTATGGGATTTCTCTTATGTGGCATTGTGGAACTTCCCACCTGTTTTGCCTCAAACTTTTCCATCAGCTCCCCTACTTCGCTTCTCTGCAGAATTCGGAAGTTTAGTGCGATTTTCTCTAGGGTGGTGGCCAAATTTGCAAGAAATTCCAGATACTCGCAGTAAATATCTCTTGGGATAATTTGAGAGGATATTATTGCAGGCTTGAGGTTAAGGATTCTCATTACCTCCCTTTCTATTTCGAAACCGTCTTTTCCAAAGGCTGCCTGAGTTCCAACGGCTCCACTCATTTTTCCAACAAGCAATCTCTCCTTTATCTGTTGCAACCTTATATAATGCCTAGCAACTTCTGATGCCCAGATAGCAAATCTGAATCCATAAGTTGTTGGTAGGGCAGCTTGTCCATGAGTTCTGCCAAGACAGACAACATTTTTGAATTCAAGTGCTTTCTCGACCAAGATTCTACCTAGCTTTTTTATCTTTTCCTCTAGTATTAGAACGCTGTCTCTGAGCTGCGTTGCCGTTGCTGTATCAATTATGTCATT
The DNA here is from genome assembly GCA_964463575.1 of uncultured archaeon. GTDB lineage: Archaea > Halobacteriota > Archaeoglobi > Archaeoglobales > Archaeoglobaceae > WYZ-LMO2. Next base: position 21,268 of record CAYXCK010000001.1, on the reverse strand, counting down.
TGAAGTTGCTCCAAAGTGTATCCATCTGCAATCTGAGACCTCTCCGATCACTTTAACTAAGGCCATTATATCGTGCCTTATTTCCTCCTCTATTTCCTTTACCTTTTCGGGCTTAATCTTTCTGGCATTATTTCGAACTTTCTCAACTTCATCTCTACTTAGGTATCCCATTTTTGAAAGAGCTTTCAAAAGCGCTATTTCTACCCATATCATTCTTCTTATCTTGCTTTCTTCGCTCCAAATCCTTTTCATTTCTTTTGTTCCGTACCGATATTCGATAGGATGAATCATAGTTCATATTTTATTCGAGTTTTAAAACCTTTTTACCCCTCTCGCATGGTATTACCTTAATTTTTGCGTCCTTGAACTCAATCGTGAAAACCTTGTCCAGCACTAGATACAAAAAAACAGCTAATGCAGCCACCTCGCTGTGTGGCTGGAGACCTATTGAGATGTTCATGTCGCAAAGCTCGTAGACTTCCTTGGGGACTTTTTCAGATCCCACTACGACTAATATTTTTTCTGCTTTTTTGATTTCATCTAGTTTTTCCGGCAGTGGAATTCCATACATTGTAAGATGTATCTTTAGGCCGTCGAATGTTCTGAGCAAATTTCTCCACTCTGCTGTTTCTATAAAGAAGTTCCCACCCCATCTTTCAACTACTTTTTTAACACTTTCGAATAGACTTTTGTCAAATTTGTCGAAATAAATCCCTTCTGCGCCAAAAGCCCTCGCTGTTAGGGCTACATGCGTTGATATTCTCTGGTCTCTGTTGATTCTGTGGCCAAGGCGGAGAACGTAGACTTTCACGGCTTCCTTTTTTCATTTAAAGTTTTTTAACTTTTGCAAATCGAAAAGTTTATAAACAATAACGTTTAATTATTAATGAAGGTGGAATATATGGATGTTACAGTAAAGTATTGGGTTGATGTGTTCGGTGGAAAGTTAGAGAAGCTGAAAATAAAGCTTAAACCATTTGGATTCAGAATGGCAGCAGTTACACAGTTGAAAACGCTGGTAGCTGACAGGGATACCGTGGTTGAGAAAGGAAAACCAGCAATTGTGAAAGTTCAAACAATAACGTTGCCTGCAAACACGATGGTAGGACCGCTCAACATAATGCACCATGCACTTGGCAGCGTGCTGGATGTAGTAGAATGCGGCATTCCTACAAGAGTCGAGGAAGATAAGTGCATAAATAACGTCGTTTTCTTACCCATAGACAACGGAGAGATAAAGAAAGGCGACATAGTTGGTGTTTTAAAAGTTTTCTTCGTTAAAACCGGTTTGATTGGAAAGGCGCTTGGATTGGGATCAGCCAAAGCTGAATTAATCAAGGAGAAAGTATCTGGTAACCTTGTCTGGAGGGATGACGGAAATATTTACAGAGAGAAAGTCGAAATAGAGGATCTAAGTTATAGAAGGACACATATCGCTACTTGGGAGCCGGTGGTTTCTGAGGAAGAATTGAAAATTCGTGCCGGCGAAGTTAGAAGGATAAGGATAAGGGAAATTAGACTTCCGCCGAACACTGTCGTTGTTCCTATTGGTTTCATGATGAACGCATATGGCTCCTTGGTGGATGTAATCCAGGTAGGGAAACCTTCAAGAGCTGAGAAAGAGAAGATAATAACGGAAGCGATTTTCTTAGCTGTAGAGGACGGAAAAATTGAAAAAGGAGACATGCTAGGAGTTCTCTGTGTTTACTACGTCGGTCTCGAAGACTTCAAACCTCTGATAACTGGAGAAAAGAAGGAGTTTGCGATGGTCTACCGTAGCGGAGGAGGGGTAATAAGAAAAGCTATGAAAATAGATCCCTTTGGATTCAGAAGATCCCCAGTTGGTAGATGGGAACCGATAATTGCTGATGAGAAGAAAAAACTGGAGAGGAATAAGCCATGCACAGTTGCGATCAAAAAGATAAGGCTGCCGAAGAATACGCTTATTTACCCGATGGGTATAATGAGAAATCCCTATGCAATTTTCATCGATGCAGTTCTTGAGAAAACCAGTAGGGTTGAGGAGGAAAAAACAGTAAGTCAAGCAGTTCTTCTGCCACTTCTTGACGGAGAAGTTGAAAAGGGGGACATTCTTGGAATAGTAAACATTTACGAAGTGGAGGTAAGTTCTATCGAGAAACTTAAAACTTGGATCAGTGAATGGATAGAAGCTCAGCAAAGAATTCTATACGAATGATTCTGCTGTAGGCAACCGCCATATCCGCGTTGAAGACTTTTTTAGTTTCCGTTATTTCCGACTGAGTACAGTCAATTTAATTCCGTAGCTTTAAAACCGACAGCTTTAGCATTTCCTCAGCTTCGACGTCTGCATAAGATTGCCCTCAAAGACGCTCTACAGCAGAATTACAACCTTGTAACTCTTCTTATCCTGCCTTAAAAGGCGGATTTTCAGCTATAAAAAGTTACAACTCGCCCTTCAGGGCAGGAATGATATAAAAGCTATTATTATTGTTAATTCTTAAGAATGTCTTTGGAGTGAATTTATAACCCCAAGTCCTGAAGGGGATAGGGGGTAATGGGCCCTAAACCTTTCTGCCCTCGCAGTGAAATTCGCCCTTTAGGGCGGAAGGAGCTCAGTCAAAGGGGGAATTTTTTGAACTTTGGCCGTGGGAGCGTTAATCTGTTCAGAAAGCTATTTTTGCCTTGGGTTAACTATTTTTGTGGAGTTTGTTGAAAAATACAATGGCTGTGGATTGCTGGTAGCAGTGAAGAAAAAAATAGCGGAAGCTTATGGGATTCAGAAAGTGGAGATATTCGAAACAGAAAGCTTTGGGAAAATGCTCGTAATAGACGGGAAAGTGCAGGTTACAGAATTCGATGAACCGTTTTATCACGAGATGCTGGTGCATGTTCCAATGAACAGCTGCAAAAACGCAAAAAGCGTATTAATAATAGGCGGCGGTGATGGGGGAGCATTGAGGGAGGTTTTGAAGCACGATGTGGAGAAAGTCGTACTCGTGGAGATAGACAACAACGTTATAGAACTTTGCAAAAAGTTCCTAAAAATAGACGCTGGCGCTTTCGATGATTCGAGAGTCAAAGTTGTCATAGAAGACGGGAGAAAATTCATTGAGCATTGCGAGACTTTTGATGTTATCATAGTAGATGGGACGGATCCTGTAGGTGTTAGCGATCCTCTTTTTGGAAGAGACTTTTTTGAAATTTGCAACGAGAAATGTGAGGTCTTCTGTAGCCAGTCCCAGTCTCCATTAATTCAGCGACAGTTGTTTAGAAAGATGATAGTAAATTCCTCTGTTATAAGGAATAGGACCGTTTTCACATCCGTTGTCCCGACGTATCCTATGGCATATTGGAGTTTCATAATCGGCGGAGATTTCAGCTTCAGATATGTTAGAAGAAATTACAGGAAAATAAAGGGAAAAACGAAGCATTACAATCCGGAAGTCCATTTTTCAGCCTTTTTATTACCAAACTGGCTAAAGGAGGAGATAAGAGATGCTGAGCTACGAGGAAGTTGAGGCGATGGAAGTTGATGAAAAATGTAAAAGAATAATTTTGGCACTTGGCAAAATTTACAAGGCCGATTTTTTTGTGAAAATCTCTTCTGCTCACATTTCAGGAGTTAGTTATGACAATATAGGCGATGAAGGATTGGAATGGCTAAAGTCGATTGCAGGGAAGGTGAAAGTACGAACGACTCTAAATCCCGCGGGTATGGATCTTGAGAAATGGAGAGAAATGGGGATAAATGAGAATTTTCGAAAAAAGCAGCTTGAAATAATTGAGATATTCGAGAAAATCGGAGCCGAGATAACGCTGACATGTACACCTTACTACCTTCTGGAACCAAAATTAGGTGAGCATTTAGCATGGGCTGAGAGTTCGGCGATAGTTTACGCAAACTCTTTTATAGGCGCTAGAACGAACAGAGAAAGCGGAATAAGTGCTTTAGCTTCTGCAATTACTGGAGTCACACCTTATTACGGGCTCCATATAAAAGAAAACAGAGCCCCGACTGTTGTTGTGAAAGCTTCCGGCGATCTTTCCATAGTAGGATATAAAGCAGGAATGGAGTTGTCCGGAGAAATACCCTATTTCATATTCGATAGAAAAGTTTCGAAAGATGAGCTGAAGCTCTTATCAGCTTCCCTAGCTTCGACCGGTAATATTGCAATGTTCCACGCAGAAGGGATAACTCCAGAATGGAAGGATTTCGAAAGGCCGGCAGAAGTCGTTGAAATTGAAGGGAAAATGGAAAAGAAGTGTGAAGCAGACCTGATTGCGATTGGTTGTCCTCACTGCTCTAAGGAAGAGCTGATGCAGATTCTGGATCTTCTGAATGGAAGGAAAGTAAAAAGGGAGCTCTGGATATTTACTTCAAGGTTTGTAGCTTCTGAAAGCAGAAAAATTGTTGAAGAACTTGAAAAACTCGGAGCGAGGGTTTTCAGGGATACCTGTATGGTAGTCTCGCCGATTACGGAGAAATTTAGTTGCGTAATGGTCAATTCTGGGAAAGCCCTCGAATATCTGCCTAAGAAAAGGAAGGTTGAAGTAGCCTTCGGTAGCTTGGAAGATTGTATTCGAATGGCAATAAGCTAATTCGTTTTTGCGAACCATATAACTCTTTGGGGAAACGGGATTTCAATACCATTTTTCTCAAGCTCATACTTTATTTTCCATAGCAGTTCCATCTTGACTTCTAACCAAACAATCGATGGTGCCCAGATTCTGGCTATTATGTTAACTCCACTGTCCCCTAGGCTGTCAACAAATACACTCGGTTCTGGAATCTTTAGAGCAAAGGGATGAGTTTCTATCACATCTTTTATTATCTTGATAGCTTTTTCGGCGTCATTCCTATAGCTTATGCTTATCGTGTATTCAAATCTTCTAGCCACATTTGCGACGGGATTTGTTATGTTCGAAGAAAAGAGCTGTTCATTTGGGATTCTCACATAAAGACCATCGTATGTTCTTACAATTGTGGACATTATACCCATATCCTCTACGAAGCCCGCTATGTTCCCCATTATTATTTGGTCTCCTATTTTTATGGGTCTTTCGATAAGAAGGAAGATTCCGGAAAGAAAATTTGATACGACCCTCTGGCTAGCGAAACCTATTGCTATACCAACTATACCTCCAGCCACAAGAAGGCCAGTAAGATTTACTCCCAGAATAGGAGTTATGATCGCAATGCCAGTTAGCAAGAAGATCGCATAGACGATTTTTAACAAGAGCTGTAGTTGATCCTTTTTTAACTTGTCGGCCAAGGATTTTCTTATACTCATCGTTACAAACTTTGCAGTAATCAAAACGATTGATAGCACTACAAATACAAAGATAACATCTCTGATCTTAACTTCGCCGTATAGGGTTAAGTCCATGGCTTTTATTATTGTATTCGTTAATTCTATCATATCCATTCCGGTCCAGTGTTAACTTTCATTCCTTACCTTATCCCCTCGCATTTCTCATCCTTTTTCAACTTCATGGGGAGCTTTCGGGGTGAATGGATGGAGATCCAAGCCTGAAGCTCGCAGTCAGCTGAACAGTCTCTGAGGGCATTTTTTACAGTCTCCACAATTTTTTCCTTTATAGCTTTTCTCTTTGGCATCTGCTCGCCGAGAGGTCTTCTGATCTCGCTCTCAGAGTATCTAACCTCCGCTAAGGTTTTTATGTACTTTAATTTTTCCAGCATGGCCCATTTCTTTACTTGGCATCTAAGTTATTTATAAGGTTTAAGTTTATAAAGCTACGCTAAAGAGCAGTTCCAGTTCCTAGAAACCCCACTCCATTATCGTCTCTTTACCTAATATCGGGATCTTTCTTGCAACGTATAACTCCACAGCTTTTTCCATTCCTTCATAGAGCGGCCTATCGATGAAATTGGTTTCTGCAACTTTTCGAGAATATATCTTCATTTCAGCAATGGAGGAAACTATTTTTTCGCTATAATAGATTTTCATGCTATAAACATCAAAAACGGCCCTCGTAACCTCGCACCATGAATTTGTAAGATTGCTTATCTTTATCTTTATAACACCTTTTTCAAATGGATCAACTTCGGGGATTCTTTCAAAAATTTGGGTTTTCCAGTATCTTGCGATTTTTCCGTTTTTTGGATCTCCGTACAATGCATATTTCGGTTTTAAAAAGCTGAAAATATCTATATCCTCTAGGGACTCGTCTTTTTTCACGAAAACACCTATTTCAATTGGAAAAGTCGCAAATACTTCAGCTGTTGAATTTGGTTCAACAACAACTGGTTTATCAAAATGGATAAAGAGATAATTCGTAATACTTTTTGGCAAGTTAACGGGTTCTATAGGATTTATTATTATTTCAGAGTCTTTTAAAAGTATCTTTTCAACTTCGGAGTCTTCAAGCATTCTTTTGTATCTATAGAAGTTGTCAAACTCGCTCCATATCCTAACCCCGCGGAAGGAAATTTTTAGATCTCTTAGCCTGTGTTTTCCGTACACATGAAGATTTTTTGGGTTTGTTGAAGAACTTTTCGAACAAAAGATATTTAAACATTCAAGCAGAGATTAGGCATGGATGCAAGGCTTTTAGAAGAAGCCTTCAAAACAGCAAAGACTTTCAATGAATTTTTCCTAACGCTAATGGATCCTAGGACTTACTATAAAGAGCTTGATGAAGAAGAGATACAGGAATTCTACTCAAGCACTTCAAAGCTGTTTTTTGAGCTAAATAGGGCCTATTGGGGTCTTATGATTGATCTGACTCAAGCCTTGATGAAAGGCGATGCTGATGCGGTGATAGTAGCTATTTCCAGAGGTATGGAGAGAATCGAAGCAATTTACTCGGAATATATGAACAATGCCGTAGTTTCGGCAATTGTTAACACAGTAAATAGAGTCTACCTGCGTAGCCTGCAAAACTTGCAGAACTTCACGAGCGCAATTCTGCATGCGATGGGCATGGTATCGAGAAAGGATGTTATTGCTCTCTCCGAAGCCTATGTAGATTTGAAGGGGGATATAAAGAAGGAATCGAGGAAGATAAGGGAAGAGCTGAAATTGCTGAGGGAAGAGCTTGGGAAGATTAGGGGTGGTTCGAATGTTGTATGAGGCTTTTAGGAACTACAGGAGATTTTTGAAGCTCTCGGAATGGTTCCTAAAAAACAACAAATTCCTACCGATAACTGAAGACAAGCCCTATCTGATTCCCGATGTGAAGATTGGCGTTACGCCTAGGGTTGAGATTTCTTCTGATGACGGTGTAAAGCTCTTCCGCTATGAACCGAAAACTGACAAGCAATACGAGACACCTTTGCTTATAGTCTATGCCCTGATAAACAAGCCATATATCCTCGATTTGACGCCTGAAAGAAGTGTAATTAGGAAATTCCTTGAAGCAGGTTTTAATGTCTACTTGGTTAGGTGGGGGGATGCAACGATTGCAGATCAGTTCTCTTTGGACAGTTACATAGACATTTTTCTTTACGATTTTATTGAAGATGTTAAAAGCGATGCGGAATCGGAAAAGATTTCCATTCTTGGATACTGCATGGGCGGAGGGCTTAGTGCTATTTACACTGCCCTTTATCCGGAGAACGTTAGGAACATCCTTTTCTTAGCTTCAACACTCTACTTTGAAAAGAAAATGGGGGGACTTGTAAACCTATCTGACAAGCGCTTCTTTGATCCTGAAGAAGTTGTCGCACCCTTTGGCTACGTCCCTTCATGGTTTTTGGCGGAGAGATTCAAAGTACTAGAACCCTGGGATAACTACGTCGGGAAATACATAAACATGTTCCTGAATGCAGAGGATGAGAAGTTTCTAGATGACTTCTTCAGAATGGAGCGCTGGATCCATGACGGCGTAAACGTTGCTCCCGGTGCTTATGTTAGATATATCAAGGAACTTTATCAAAATAACGCGCTGGCCGAAGGCAAGCTTTACATATATGGAAAGAGAGTTGATCCGATGCGCATAACGATGCCAGCAGCAGCGATAGTTGGCTTGAGGGATCACTTGTCTCCACCGGATTGCACGCTGAAGTTTCTTGACTGCGTGGGAAGTAAGGACAAGGCGGTGTTCAAGGCGGATGTGGGCCATGTAGGTCTGGTGGTTTCTAGAAGAGGACTGGCACTCTGGGATGAAGTTATAAAGTGGCTTGCCCAAAGGAGCGGTGAACTGAAAAGAACGAAAGAGATCTGAGGATGTTTGTACCAAAGGCTATAGCCATCGATTTAGACGGGACTCTGACCGATAAAAGAAGGGCAATAAACTGCAGAGCAGTGGAGGCTTTAAGAAAGCTTAAAATCCCAGTTATACTCGCGACCGGAAACACACCCTGTTTCGCAAAGGCTGTTGCAAAGATAATAGGCGTTTCAGACATAGTGATCTGTGAAAACGGTGGAGTTGTTCGATTCAGCTATGATGGGGAAGATTTAGTTCTTGGAAACAAAGAAAAATGCATAAAAGCTCTTGAAGAGCTGAAAAAGCACTTCAATATTGAGCTGTTGGATTTTGAGTACAGAAAGTCCGAGGTCTGCATGCGAAGGACATTTGATATCGAAAAGGCAAGAGAAATTCTAAGGAACTATGGAGTGAAAATACTCGATTCCGGCTTCGCTTACCATATTTCCGATGTAAATGTGAGCAAGGGTAAAGCTTTGGAATTCATCGCAAAGCGAATTGGTGTGAACGTTAAGGACTTTGCAGTTATAGGTGATTCAGATAATGATGTGGAGATGTTTGAGGTCGCTGGTTTCAAAATTGCAGTTGCAAATGCAAGTGAAAGGCTGAAAGAGCTTGCAGATCTCATAACACCGTCAAGCGACGGGGACGGAGTAATTGAGGCCCTCGAGTTTCTTGGGCTGATTTGATCTGAGCTGTCAGCAAATTTGGAGCGGATTTCTTTCCAGTTAGAATTTCAAAGGCTTCAATTATCTCTTTCTCAACAATTGCAGAGGGTCTCAAATCGCTTTTGAGGATAACATTTTTGCAAAAAGTGTCAACGTAAACGAAAAATTCTTCTCCTTCAAATTCGAAACTCGCTGTTTCTTCACCTTTCTTCGTTATAGAGAAGGGATAAAGTTTGCAAGCTATTGGTTTTGAGTTTCCAAGTATACAAAGGTTGTCGATTTGGAACGGACAGAATTTCCCTAATTTTTTTATATAGAATTTTCCCGCTTTTTCTTCTACAAAACCTGTTTCTCTGAGCTTCAGGAACTCGTAAGTTCTTAACCTTACTTTATATTTCTTGCAGCAAACTCCGCATGCATCACAGTGCCAGGAAGCAACAAGCCTCCATGGCACGTGCATAAAAAAAGTTTTCAGTTGCTTAAATTTCTTTTTCTTAAAAAAGGCGATAGAGTTAAATCTCCTTGCGAAGCTGGATTTTGAATGAGGATACCTCTCTTCATAGAATTTTCGGGAAAAAAAGTCGCTGTGATAGGTGGTGGAAATGTTGGAACTTCGAGGGCAAAGAAATTTCTCGAAGTAGGAGCCGAAGTCACAGTTTTTAGTTTGGAGTTTTCTGAGGAGTTAAGAGATCTTGAAAAGAGAGGTTTAATTAGATTAGTTGAAAAGAGGGTTGAGGACATTGGAGATGAACTCTCGGTTTTTGATCTCGTCATCGTTGCTATCGGAGATAAGGGTTTCAACGAAAAGTTCAAGGAACTTGCAAAGAAGCACAAATTCCTGCTAAATCTTGCAAACGATGCAAGTGAGACGGAAGTTGTGGTTCCCTTTGAAGGGGGAAAGGATGGGATAAGGTTTGCGGTTACAACCGAAGGAAAAAGTGGAGTGGTTGCAAGATTTGTTAGAGACAAGTTCCAAGATTTGCTGGAAAAGGACAAGACGATATTTGCATACCTTTCTGTGATGGACCATCTGAAAAAGTACATGAAACAAACTGGTATCCCGATAAATGTTAGGATGCGTGTTTATTCGATTGCAGCAGCTAGCGAGGAAATACTGAGATTATCTGAGGAAGGTAAAATTGAAGAGGCGAAGAAGCTTTTGGAGAGAATCGCAAATGAAGAAATGAAAAAGGTGTCCAAAGATGCTGGATTCTGAACTTCTCATGGCCGTGCAGTACAAAATGCCCATTTCCACAACACCAATAGAAGATCTCGCAGATGAAATGGGAAGCTCTCCCGAGGATGTCATTAAAAAACTCAGGGAATATAAGGCTTTGGGGATTCTAAAGAGATATGGGGCTAATATGAATTACCGGGCTTTTCCAAACTACAGGCAATCCTCGCTTATAGGTTTCAAAATTTCTGAAGAAAAGGCTAGGAAAATAAACGAGCTAGGTGAGAGGGTTAAGCACAATTTCCTGAGAGATGCCGAGTTTAATGTTTGGTTTACTTTAAAAGGAAGAAATGTTGAAGAGGTAAGGCAAATTGCCGAAAAACTAGCGAAAGAGCTTGGAGCCGAGGACTTTGTTTTTTTGCCGACAAAGAGAGTTTACAAAATGGACGTGAAGTACGATTTGCAAAAAGGCATTTCTTGGAGTTACGGAGTAGAGCCTGAAAATGTTGCAAGTTTAAGCGAATTGGGCCTAGATGAAGGTATAAAAATATTGGAGAACCTTCCAATTTCGAGAAGACCCTTTAGAGATCTTAGATTGGATGAGGAGTATTCAGTTGATCTTATAAGAGAGCTAATAAAAAAAGGTGTAGTTAGAGATTTCAGCGGGGTTCTGAGCGAGAGGGGAATCGGTTTTAACTTTAACAGTATGGTCGTTCTTAAGACTGGAAATCCTGAAGCTGTTGCGAAAAAGCTACTTTCGTTTCCTCAAATAACTCATTTAATCGAAAGAATACCTAGTGAGAAGTGGTTCTATCCGGTCTATTTTATGGTTCATGCGGTGGATAGGGAAAGGATAGAAAACTTTGCAAAGAGAGTTTTAGAGATTCCAGAAATTGAAGAAATGAGATTGGTATACAGCAGGAGAAGTTTGAAACCATGAAGTGTTCATACTGCAACAGAAATGCTGTGTACTTTCAGCGTTATTCCGGCAAACATTTTTGCAAGAAACATTTTATAAATTTCTTTGAAAAGAAAGTTAGGAGTGTTATTAAGAAATATGAGATGATAAAAAGCGGTGATGTAATAGCCATTGCATTGAGTGGGGGAAAAGATAGTGTAACTCTAACAAATTTCCTTCTAGAGCAGTATGGGGGAAGAAGGGACTTGGACTTCTTCGCAATAACAATCGATGAAGGAATTGCAAACTACAGAGAAAAGACGTTGATAGTTGCTGAAAAAGTTACAAAAGCACTTGGAATCGAGCATTATGTTGTCAGTTTCAAGGATAATTTCGGAACAACATTGGATGAAATGGTGAGAGTTGGAGAAAAAATTCCGTGCACGTATTGTGGTGTGATGAGGAAATATCTTCTGAACAGGACCGCAAGAGAACTATCAGCAACAAAGCTTGCTACAGCTCACAATCTCGATGATGAAGCGCAGACGATACTCATGAACTTCATAAATGCCGACATTGACAGACTTGCTAGGTTAATCCCCCAAAGAGAGCAGGAAGGTCTGGTGATGAGAATAAAACCTTTTAGGGAAGTATACGAGAAGGAAGTCGTCATTTATGGATTTCTGAAAGGTTACGAACTCGTTTTTGATGAATGTCCCTACAGCGAGTTGCCGATTAGAGCTCCAATAAGGGACTTTATCTATGAGTTCGAAAAAGAGCATCCAGGTAGGAAGATTTCAATTCTAAGAAGTCTTGAAAAATTATCTGATTGTCTAAAGATGACGAATCCACAGATAGACCTGAAGAGATGCGAGATATGCAGAGAACCGACTTCTCAGAACGTTTGTCAGACGTGTAAGTTAATCTCAGAGTTGTCAGGAAAGGTTGCAGTTAAATACTGCAAGTCTTTAGTTTACAACCGAAAACCTCGGGAAGGAAGTCAGAAAAATGTTTGACAAGAAGACCGAGAATTTTAGCTAATGTGCTTAGTCAATTACTCTCTGCCTTCTAGAGCTTCCCAAGACTCTGACTTTCCTCTCCGCCCTAAAGCGCGAATGTTCCCGCCGACTCGGAGAGGTTTGGGATTGTATCTCTTCTTTCTGGGATTTAATTCAGTCTCTGGCCCCATTACCTCTATCCGCTGGACTCGGGGTTATGAGAATGTTGTAAGCAGTTGCCAGATCTGTGTTGAAGACTTTGCTTAACTTTTTGCATTTGAAAAGCCTCTTTTAATCCTTTTTCCGCAGCCATTTCCATGCGTTGGACAAATTGTGGGATGTTATCCCCGTCGATGAGGAAGATGCATTAAACAATTCAGATCGATTTTTCCAGTCGCTCCAAGGCCTTCAGGACTATTTTGTTGCCT
>CAYXCK010000001.1:0-8851 GCA_964463575.1 uncultured archaeon | reverse complement strand
AATTCAGATCGATTTTTCCAGTCGCTCCAAGGCCTTCAGGACTATTTTGTTGCCTTTAATTTTATACTAGTCTTTTCTGAGCTATCCGAAGAGTTCTCTTATTGTTTTCTCTTCCTGTATCCTAGCAGATTGACCTTTGCAATGAACGGCGGAATTTCCTCTCTTTTTAGCTTCAGTAGCTTGAAGAAAGCTTTTAATATATATTATAAATCTTGCTCTATCTGCCCGACCATAAAGGCTATGAGTATCTAAAAAATGTTTAAATAATTGGGAAAACTATTCAGCTCATGAGACGTCCTGCTGTAGCCGGAACATTTTATCCATCTAAAAGGGATGAACTTGAAAAAATGTTGAGGAAGTTCACAAGTCCGAAGAAGGACCCAAGCGTGGTTGCGTGCATTTCTCCGCACGCCGGGTATATATATTCAGGAAAAACAGCAGGGGCAGTCCATTCTCTCCTTCCAGATGCAGAAACTTTTGTGATAGTTTGTCCGAACCACACGGGTTTGGGTTTGCCAGTTGCAGTTTCTACAGACACTTGGCTAACGCCTTTGGGAAAGGTCGAGAGCGATCTGGAATTTATTAAGGCAATGCCCAAAAAAATAGTTGCTGAAGACGAGGAAGCACACGTTGAGGAACATAGCGGGGAAGTCCAGATACCGTTTCTGCAGTTTCTTCACTCAAATTTCAAAATAGTCGTTATTTGCTTAAGGCTGCAGGATGAGGAGACAACGAAGGAAGTTGCCGAAGAGATAATTGAGGCTGAAAAAAGAACTGGTAGAAAAATTGTACTAGTAGCATCCTCTGATATGCATCATTATTTGAGCGATGCGGAGTGCAGGAAAAGGGACAGAATTGTGATAGATGCAATATTGTCTATGGATGTTGCAAAATACTATAAAAAAATATACGAATTAGATGCCAGCGTTTGCGGATATGGGGCAATCGCCGTAGCAATGTATTATTCGAAGGAAAAGAATGCAAAAGCAAATCTTGTGGATTATTCAACTAGTGGAGATGTAGCGGACAAACATTTTGTGGTTGGCTATGCGGGAATTGTCTTCAGGAGTTAAGATTAAAAGAGAAGAAATTGGAACGGGAAAAGTCTTTGAATTTGCGTCAATAACCTTCAAGAACCTTCCGTTCGTGGAAAATTTTTATTACTACGAGCTTACGGACTCTACGAATGAAAGAGCAAAGGAATGTGAGACCTTTTCGCTAATTTTAGCAGAAGAACAGACCAAGGGGAGAGGTAGACTTAATAGGGACTGGATAAGCAGAAGGGGCGGACTATATTTTTCTATAGTCCTGCCACCTTACAGTCTTGAAAAGCTCACATTAGTCTCTGCTCTCTCAGTTGCAGAGGCGATTGAGTACTCTAGGATAAAGTGGCCAAATGACGTTCTTTTATTCGGCAAAAAGTTCTGCGGAATTCTAGGAGAATCTTTTGGTGACAAGATCATCGTAGGTGTAGGAATAAACGTTGAAAACGACATAGAAATTCCCAATGCGTGTAAGATTTCATCTTTTTATAGAATGAGCAGAACAGAAGTTTTTGACAGGGTTACTGCTCGTTTTGGCAAAAATTATCTTGAATTACTTTCGGGGAATTGGAAAGAGTTATTCGCAAAATACAGGGATCTCTGTGATACACTCGGTAAAAAAGTGAAGGTTATCACACCTGAAGGGATATTTGAAGGTGTTGCAGAAATTTGTGAAGACGGGGCAATAATTGTTGGTGGAAAGAAAATATATGCGGGAGACTGCATTCATTTGAGATGATATCGGTTGATTGGTTTTGCAATAGGATGAAGCTCGTGAAAAAATTTGCGAAAGAGGTAGAAGTTGAGGAGGTAGCAGTTTGTATCCCACTTGAGCCCAAAACAGCTTGTATGCTTTATGAACTCTCGAAGTTCACTAGGGTATTTGCGACGAAGCTAGATGACTTCTCAACAAAGATAGAGGCCATAGAATGGCTTAGGCAGAGGGGAATAAACGTTGTAAATAAAAGGGAGGCCATAAAAGCGAAATACTTTATTGACTGCTCAGCAATTCTTTCAAGAGTTGCAGAAAAGGCAGGAAAAGATGAGATAAATGTTGTAGAGTTAACAAAAACTGGGGAGAATTATCTGAAAAAGATCAAATGCAGGATAAAGGCAATTTCGATAGATTCGTCGAAAATAAAAGAGTTTGAAAGCGTTTATGCGACTTGTTTCGGTCTCCTCGAGGCTCTTTTAAGACTAAACATATATTTGCCAGGCAAAAGCGTTAGAATTGTGGGATTTGGGAAAATTGGCCAAGGTTGTGCAAATCTTTTGCGAAAAATTGGATGTAGGGTTGTTGTTTGGGACAAAGATGAAGAAAAAAGATTAAGAGCAAATTTTTTTGGTTTTGAAGTTTCCAGAGATGCTAGGGTAGATATACTGGTTCTTTGTACGGATTCAAAGGTTGGTCTTGAGTACATAAACGATGGCTGTATAGTTGTAAACATGGGAGCAGAAAAATTCGAAGCGGAAGGAAAACTTGTTGAAGATTTCGGAATCGTTAAATCCTATGAAAAGGGCGGAATACAGTATTACCTAGTTTCAGATGGATATGCAGCAAATTTAGCGATTGCAAATGGAACTCCGATTGAAGCGATGGACATGACTTTCTCCGCAGCTATACTTGCGCTTAATTATTTAAAAAAAGATTTCTCAGGGATAATTTCATTACCAAAAGAAATAGAGGAGAAAGTTGTCAGTGAAGCTCTTTCAGAAAACTTTTAATAACTTCATTCAGTTCTTTTGGCTTTTCGAGCATTACCATATGTCCAGCATTTTCAATGACTACGAGCTTTGCACCGTAGTTTGTGAAGAGCTGTGAATATTTAACGGGGGTCAGCAAGTCTTTGTTACCTACAATAGCAACGGTAGGAACTTCAAACTTTATTTTTCCAGATTTAAAATCTTCGAGAAGATCGAATTTGTCGCAGATTTTCAAATCTCTGAGAAGAATTTTGGCCCTTTCTGCAAAAAGCTTTGAAAATTCGTCTACAAACCTCTTGTCTGCAAACGCCATTTCAGCAACGAATCTTGCGGTCTCTAGCGGAGTTTTTTCAAGTCCTTCAAGGATCTTTGGTAAAACCCTAAGCCTAGCACCTGTTCCTATCAATATTAGAGCTCTTACAACATTTTTGTGTTTTAGGTAAAGCATCTGAGCAATAGCTCCACCCAAGCTGTGACCTGCGATTATTCCGCTTCCGGATATTTCTTTTATGACTTCGGATATTATTTCTGCATAATCCTCGACACTTTCAATTTTGAATCCATCGCTTTTGCCATGGTTTGGCAAATCGATTGCAAAACCTCCTAGTTCTTCAAGCTGTTTTAACCACAGTGTTGCATCGCAACCGGAGCCGTGGATGTAGAAAAGCGGTAGGTCTGAAGCTTTGAGGATCGATATCCCCTTATTTTGGATGTACAACTGGACCCTTTCCATATTTAACCCTCCTTACTATAACTGGTCTTTCTTTTATCAATCCTTCGGGTCTGTAAAAGAGGACGAGGAGCATTAGAGAGCCAAAGGCGATGTATTCGATCCAGACAGTTTGAAATGGAATCATGAAAAATTCAACAATTTCGTGTTTATAAACTGTGAGCAACTGTTTAACTGTAACAAAGACGAGAGTACCAAGTAGAACCCCTTTATTGTTTCCCGAACCGCCGAGAAGCAAGATCAAAAACGGATAAAACGTCCACTCCACTCTGGTAAAGTTAGATGCGATAAAGTTGGCTGTGAAAAGAGAAAACAAAGCTCCAGATATTGCTGCAATTGAGGAGGCAATCGCTGAGGCCTTTATTCTAAGAATCATCAGGTTTCTACCAAACGCCTTTACTACGTCCTCATCTTCTCTCATTGCTCTCAAAAGTCTGCCGAAAGGCGAGTTTGACAGCCTCTCAGCTAGGATGTAGATGATAGCGAGAATTAAGAGCGAAAGAATCGCGAATAAAAGCTGTCTGTTCCCACTATAGAAAGCGAAAACGTCTGGGACTGAAATCCCATAATACCCCCCACCTAGAGCGGTGTTGTAGTTGAAAACCATGAAAGAAACCTCGCTTATTGCGAGGAGAGTTATCGCTAGGTAATCGCGAGATAGTCTTGCACTTGGCAGTATTGCTAATGCCCCAATAATTGCACCAACGGCTGCTGCGAGTGAAATATATAGCAGGAGTAAGAGAATGCCAAAACTTGGGTCTTCCGCTATTTTTTGGTTTAAAATTGTTTTTAGTACGGCCGAGCTATCAATTATTTCCCCTTCTATTCCGTAAATTGCTATGAAGAATCTGTTGACAATTCCCCCGACTGTAAATGCTCCAAAAAGAACGGCAAGAGCTCTACCGAAATTTGGAATCCCAGCTAGGCCGTATTCTATGTTCAGGCTAATGCTAACAATTGCGTAAATTCCGAACCAAAAGACTATGTTGAGAAGAATTTGATCCATTTTCTCAATCCCTCTACGATACCTTGTGGCATGAGTAACAACACTATTACTAGAGCTGTCAGCGGAATTACCTTGCTATATAAAAGGATTTCTGATCCAAAAATCATCGAAAGTCCGTAAGTAGCTAGGCTTTCAGATATTCCAATTAGATAACCACCAAAAATTGCTCCCGCAATACTTGCCAATCCTCCGACAATGCTTGCAGAAAAAATAGACACTATTATCAAACTGCCTGTGAGGGGAACTATTTCTTGTTTAAATGGCAAAAGAGTTCCAGCTAAACCGGCAAGGGATGAGGAGAGGAACCAAGAGAATATTCTAGTTTTTTCTACATCTATACCCATAACTTCGGCAAGAGCCGGATTTTCCATGGAGGCTCTCAGGGCTATTCCAAATTTGGTTTTAAAAAGCAAAAACCAGAGAAGAACTAGGATTGAGATCATGGATGCAGTTGATACGAAAAGAATGCCCGAAATACCGGAAATCTCGAAATCGTAGATCGCAAATATGAACTTCTTTGCCGATTTTGAGGTTATCTCCTCTATTGCATCCGATAGTGACCCTATGAAGCCAAGAAGGATCAAGTCTAAAGCGAGGGTTGCAATCATCAGAATTACAACACTTGCACCTCTCTTTATTAGAGGTCTGAGGACAAGAGAGTAGCAGAGAATTCCTACAAGGCCGCAGAGGAGGAACACTATCGGTATGGCGATGTAAGGATGAATGTTGAGGAAATAAAGGAGAATTAGAGCTAAATAGGAACCAAAAACAGCTATAGTACCGTGGGCAAAGTTTGGAACGGAAGTTGTTATATAGGTAATGGTAAGACCGAGGCTAAGAAGTGCAATCAAGTTCGAATATACTATTGCCCCTTCAAGAAGCATCACAGATTTTGCAATGGTAAGCTTTAAAAACTTTGGCCAATTTTCAAAACTATGCAGATAATTAAAACTTTACCAGTAGCATTGTTAGCAATCGTATTTCTTTTAGGATGTGCGCAGCCACCGACAGAAAAGAAAATAGAGGAGATAAAGATAGGGGTGCTGGTAGACTTATCTGGACCTTTGACAACTTATGGGACGAGTATAAAGAATACTCTGACTATAGCTGAGGAAGATATAAACAAGTACCTTAAAGAAAAGAATTTGCCGTACGTGGTTAAATTCTACGTTGAGGATACGAAGGTGGAACCTAAAGTAACACTTGAAAAGGTTCAGAGTCTCTATGCAAAGGGGGTAAACCTTATAATTGGACCAATGGGAAGTGGCGAAGTTAGAAATGTTAAGGATTTTGTTACGGCAAACAAGATTATAATAGTTTCTCCCTCGTCCACTGCTTTACCAAAACTTCTGGGAGTCACAAAGCCCGAGGAGAAGAAATATATTTTCCGTTTCGTTGCACTCGACGACTTCCAGACTGAAGCCATAGTTTCGGAGTTGAAAGCTCTTGGAATAAAGGCAGTGGTAATAACACACATAGGAAATGCATGGGGCAGAGGGTTGAACGAAGTAATAAAACCGAAGCTTGAGAAGGAGGGAATAGAAATAAAAAGCTCGATAGAGTATCCAGAGCCCGTACCTGCGGATTATTCGCCATATATTGCAAAGATCGAGGAAAGCATAACTTATTTGTTGAATAAGTATTCAGAAAAAGAGATTGCTGTGATAGCTTTCAGTTACGAAGAAGTGGCAGTCATGCTTGCCCAGACTAAAAGCGATAGCAAGGCTCTGAATGTGGTATGGCTTGGTTGCGATGGTACTGCCTTGAGTAGTAAGCTACTGGAAGTCTGCGAGAAATCTAATAAGGTAAAAATGGTTAGCACGCTGTTTGAGTCTAAAGGGAAAGGCTATGCCGAACTCGAAAAGAAGTATCAGCAGAGGAAGTTTGGAGATTCGCCATATCAATATGCGATGAACGCCTATGATGCGGCATGGGTTCTTGTTTTAAGCTATATAGAGGTTGTGAAGGAAAAAGGTAAATACGATGCCGATGCTATGGCTTCCAAGATACCTGTGGTCGCTGAGAAGTTTAGCAGAGGCGAATACGGCGTTGAATCTGTAAGTGGCTATATCAAGCTTAACGAATGGAATGACAGAGCGAGTGGCGACTTTGCGATATACTATATTAAAGACTGTTCATGGAAGTTAGCTGGCTTCTGGAGTTTTGTCGAGAACAAGATAAAATGGTTTGAAGCCCCGAGATGATCCTGAAGACTGAAAATCTTTCTAAATTTTTTGATGGAGTCAGGGCCCTGAATAAGGTGAACATTTCTGTTGAAAAGGGAGGTATTACTTTAATCATTGGACCAAATGGGAGCGGAAAAACGACTTTAATAAACGTAGTTTCTGGATTTTACAAAGCGGACGAGGGCAAGGTTATCTTCGATGGTAGAGACATAACCAATCTAGCACCGTATGAAGTTAGCAGATTGGGTATTGTCAGAACTTTCCAAATTCCAAAGATCTTGAGGAAACTTACGGTTCTTGAAAATGTTCTAATAGCCCCTCAAAACCATGGTGATAGTGTTTTTGATTCCATAACTGGGAGATGGATAAAAAAAGAGGAAGAGCTAGCTGAAAAAGCTTTTAAAATACTTGAATTTTTAAAAATAGATTATTTATGGGACAGAAGGGCGGAAGAGCTAAGTGGAGGACAATTGAAGTTGCTAGAAGTAGCAAGAGCATTGATGAGAAATGCAAGATTGATTATAATGGATGAACCTCTTGCAGGAGTAAATCCTGTTCTGGCTGAAGAAATCTTGAAAAAGTTTGTTGAAATGAAAGAGGAGGTTAATTTTTTAATAATTGAACACAGACTAGACATCGTACTAAAATACGTGGACTTCGTTTACGTTATGGCCAATGGTGAAGTAATTGCAAAAGGAAAAGGCGATGAAGTTGTGAGAAATCCGAGAGTGGTGGAGGTGTATTTGGGTGCTAAGGACTGAAAACCTGAATGCCGGTTATAAAAGGCTTCAGATACTATTCGACGTCAGCATAAACATTGATAAGGGAATAACTGCCATAATAGGGCCGAATGGAAGCGGAAAGTCGACCTTACTGAAGTCTATATTTGGAATAGCGACCATTCACTCGGGTAAAGTCTTTTTAAATGGTAAGGATATAACAAAGCTTCCACCCCACGAAAAAGTCAAACTCGGCATCGCGTATCTGCCTCAAACAGAGAATGTTTTTTCTAATTTAACAGTAGAAGAAAATTTAAAGATTGCCGGCTATGGGGTGGAAAAGCACGAGTTGAAAGATAGGATAGGCTCTGCTATTGAGCTCTTTCCTGAACTGAGAGCTTTTTTAAAAAGAAAAGCGGGATCTCTAAGCGGTGGAGAAAGACAGATGCTTGCAATGGCTTCTGCGCTTGTAAAAGATGCGAAGATCATGATGCTGGATGAGCCTACGGCGCAGTTATCCCCTAAGTTAGCTGAAAAGATCTTTGAGAAGGTTCAGATGCTTCGCGATGAAAGAAATCTTACAATAGTTCTTGTCGAGCAAAATATAAAGAAGGTGTTAGAAATAAGCGAGAGAGTTTATTTATTCGCGAGTGGAAGGATTGCATTTGCTGGGAGCTCTTCAGAACTCCTTTGTAATCCAAAATTCGAGAAAATGTGTGTGGGTGTTATTGATTAAACTTTCAAGGCTGACTCCACTTTTTCGATTAGATTTTTTATTTTGAAAGGCTTGCTTATAATTTCCAGAACACCTACTTTCATGGCTTCATTTCCTCTTTGGACGGCATAAGCTGTAACTGCTATTATCTTGGCATTTGGATCAATTTTTTTTATCTCCTTTGTTGCATCGATGCCGTTCATCTTGGGGAGCTCTATATCCATCAGAACAAGATCTGGCTTCTCAGCCAAGAACTTTTCAACGCCCTCTTTCCCATCTTTTGCTACTATGACTTCGTATTGGCACAGTATTTTTCTGAGTAAATTCTATCATACTTTCGTCGTCTTCTACTATTAGTATCTTCATGCATCTCACCTAACAATTTGTGTCTTTTTTATTATTTAAACCTATGTGAGCTGTCCGCCTTTTATAGGCGAGTTTCCAGATTAAGGAGGATTACACCTTCTTTATCTGCCGGTTTGGGAGCATAGCCCCCACATTTCTGCATACGAACTTCCATTAGCTTGGAGGGCAAACATGCCAGCCTCGTTTATTAAAGCGTTATTTTTTATTATTTAAGCTTTTCTCATCTTACTAAGTTTTTCAGTTTATAATTTTTTTAAAATTTTTTTCTTGAAGACCAAAAGCTTTTTAAATTTAGTGATGACAAATTTTAAGCCAGGGTGGCAGAGGGGCAATGCGGCGGACTGCAGATCCGCTGACCCCGGTTCAAATCCGGGCCCTGGCT